>PXSC01000018.1 GCA_003023535.1 Halobacteriales archaeon QS_9_70_65
GCCCGCCGGGAGTCGGAAGCGGCGCTGTCGGCCCTGGAGACCGCCGACGTCGTCGACTCGAAGGCCGTCGGCTACCTCCAGGACCTCGCGGAGTTCGTCATCGTCCGGGAGCGCTGACCGCGAACGGCAACGTGTTTACCGACGGGCGCCGCAACTCCACGCATGATCGTGCCCGGCTCCACCTCCCAGGAGCTCGCGGCGGCGCTCGCCGCGGAGCTGGACGAGCCGCTGGCCGCCGTCGAGTACGACCGCTTTGCCGACGGCGAACGGCTCGTCCGCGTGCCCGAAACCGACGACCGCGCCGTCGTCGTCTGTGCGACCGTCTCCGACCGCGCACACGTCGAACTGCTCCAGCTGCAGGACGCCGCCCGCCGGCGGGCCGAGGAGGTCGTCACCGTCTTGCCGTACATGGGATACGCCCGCCAGGACGAGGCCTTCGAGCCCGGACAGCCGGTCTCGGCGCGAGCCGTCGCCCGGGCCGTCTCGACCGGCACCGACCGCGTCGTCGTCGTCAACCCCCACGAGCGGGCGGTGTGTGACTTCTTCGACGCCCCCTGCGAGGCCGTCGACGCCGCCGCCCGGCTGGCGGCGCCGCTGCCGGAGCTGGACGAGCCGCTGTTCCTCGCGCCCGACGCCGGGGCCGTCGCGCTGGCGGCGGCCGTCCGGGACGCCCACGGCGGCGGCGAGACCGACCACTTCCGGAAGCACCGCGTCTCCGACACCGACGTCGAGGTCCGACCCAGCGACGCCCGGACCGCCGGCCGGGACGTGGTGCTCGTCGACGACATCGTCGCCACGGGGGCGACGATGAGCACCGCCATCGACCAGCTGTCGCGGCCGGCGCGGGTGTTCGTCGCCTGCGTCCATCCGATGCTGGCCGACGGCGCCCGGGCGAGACTCGCCGCCGCCGGCGCCGACGGCGTCTACGGTACCGACACCGTCGAGCGGCCCGTCTCGACGGTCAGCGCCGCCCCCGCCGTCGCCGACGTCCTCTGAGGGGTATCGCAGGGTCGACGGTCGACAGGCACGGCCGTCCACGCGGGTCACCGCTCGCCGACGCTCTCGGCGTCGAACTTCACGTACGCCTCCGTCTCGGCGTCCGGGAGCGTGGGGTCGTCGTGGTGGTACGTCCGCCGTGACCCACACCGCGGGCAGTCGGGCGTCTCCTCGTCGTCCGTCGGCGCGCCGTCGCCGCCGTCACGACGGTGGCCGCCTGCGTCGCTGGCATCGTCTTCTCTGCCGTCGTCGTCGCCGTCGTCACTGGTGTCCCCGGTATCGTCCTCTCCGGCGGCACCCGCCGACGGGTCGTGATGACCGCAGACCGGACACACCAGAAAACGGGTCATCGCCGCCTCCACAGCAGCAGCGTTGCGGCCAGCACCGCGAGGACGGCGACGGGACCGGGGGCGGCGCCGGTGGCATCCGTCTCCGTCGTCACCGCGCCGTTTCCTCCCCCGCCGGCGCCGGCTCGTTCGGCCGGGGTCGGCGACGCCGAGGCCCCCTCCCGCACCTGCACCCGCGCCGACGCCCGGTCGCCGGCCCGGACGGTGTAGCCGCCGGGCGTCTCGAACGTCGTCGTCGCCTCGACGGTCGTCTCCCCGGTGACGGTCACGCGCGTGCCGGCGACCGGCTGGCCGTCGACGGCGAACTCGACGGTGCCGGCGGCCGGGCGGTCGGCCGCCGGGGCGACGGTCGCTCGCAGCACCACGCGCTCGCCGGGGGCGGCCGTCTTCGGCGCGGCCGACAGTTCCGTCACCCGCGGCTCGCCCGGCGGCTCGACGGTCGCCGTCGCCGTCGTCCCGCCGGCCCGCAGTTCGTACTCGCCCGGCGTCTCGAAGTCGCGGGCGAACGATAGCGTCGTCGACTCTCCGGGGGTGAGGCGGCCGCGGCGGGTCTCGACGAGGTCGCCGTCGACGGCGAACTCGACGGCGTACTCGCCGGGGTCAGGGCCCTCGTTGTGGACGACGACGGTCGTCTCGAGCCGCTCGCCGGCCACGAGTCGCGGCGTCTCGAGCGGTTCCGACCGGTAGGGGCCGTCGACGGTGTACCCCTCGACGGACCGGGTGAACACCGCCCCGCCGAAGGCCTCGGCGTGGGCCGCCCGATCCCAGGCCGACGGCGTCGCCGTCGTTTCGGTGTACCGCTCGGCGTCCGCGCGGATGTCCGCCCCGCCGGCGGCCTCGATCGCGTCCAGCAGGTCGGCCTGCGTCACCTCCCCGCCGCACTCCGCGACGACGCCGCCGACGGAGGCGTCGGCGGTCGCCCTGAGCCGCCGGTCCAGCGCCCCGTAGACGAGCGCGCCCTTCTCGTAGTCGGCCTCGTCGTCCCAAGTGTCCGGCTCCGCCAGCCGGACGTCCGCGTGGGTCTCGCGGTCGCCCTCCTCCAGCTTCTCCCGGAACGTCTCGTGGTCGATGCGGCCGGCCTCGTAGCTGTACAGCGCCGCGTAGTAGTCGGCCATCCCCTCGATCGTCCACCGCGTCGCCTCGGTCGGGTCGTACTCCTGTCGCGTGTGAACGTACTCGTGGACCCAGGCGTTGCGCGGGCCGGCGACGCGCTGGGTGTCGCGGACCCACATGTCGGCGTCGCCGCGCTGGAGGCCGGTGGCGGCCCACCCGACGGTCGTCGGTGCGGCGACGACGAACACCTCCTCGTCGGGGTCGCCGAATGGAAGCCGTCGGGCGGCGTCGGCCATCGAGTTCAAGACCGTCTCCGGGTCGGCCCGCAGGTCGGCCGCCGCGGGGACGACCAGCCGGAGCCGCTGGTCGACCCCTTCGACGTCGCGGGTCCGGACCTCGGCCGGGCCGAGGTAGGTGACGTTCGGCCCGGCGACGCCCTCGCCGGCGACCGCGTGGCGCTGGTCGGCCGCGAGCTGCCCTGTCCGGTCGTAGACTGCGACCCGCGGCGACCGGACGAGCGCCCACCCGTCGGTGACGACGAAGGTGTACCGCTCGCCGGCACCCCGGTCGACGGTGACGTTGCCGGTCATCGTGTACGACAGCGTCGGCCGGTCGGTCGAGCGGGTCCACTCGTAGGTCCGCTCGTCGACCCGGGTGAACCCCTCCGTCTCGTAGACGTCCGTCCGCCGCGGGAGCACCACCGTGAGGCCGGCGGCGTCGCTCGGCGCGTCGACCGCCGTCGTCACGTCGACCCGGCCGGGCTCGTCGGCGCTAACCGTGTGCTCGACGGGTACCTCCTGGGCGGCCGCCGGCGCCGCCAGGAGGGCCGCGCCGGTCGCCAGCAGGACGAAAAGCGCGACCGCCGCGACCGGCCGCCGGAACGGGGACATCAGTCGCCGGTTGCGGGCTCGATGGCGATCCGCACGTCGGTGCCCTCCACGTCCCAGGTGCGGTCGTGGCCGTCGGCGACACCGCCGAATCCGGCCGCCCGTACCTCCTCGGCGATGAGTCCCTCGTGGTCGCGGACCAGCCCCGCGAGGCGGTCGTCCGCGACGTCGAGATCGACGCGGATCTCGGCCTCGATGTCGAGGTCCAGTTCCTTCCGCATCTCCTGGACCCGGCGGACGACCTCGCGGGCGTACCCCTCCGACTCGATGTCCTCGGTCAGCGTCGCGTCGACGTAGACGACGCCGCGCTCCTCGCCGTCGACGTCGAAGGCGGTGCCCTCGACGCCTTCGGGCGTCTCGGCGGTGAACGACACCATCTCGTCGGTCAGCTCGACCGCGCGGCCGAGCTCGTCGGCGACGGCCGTCGACAGCGCTTCGAGGCTCGGCGCCTCGAGCGTGACGGCGTTGATCGCGTCCATCACCTCGCCGGCCGCGTCGCCGAACTCGGGGCCGAGCACCGACATGTCTGCCCGGACGCCGTACCGCAGTTCCGCCCAGTCGGCGCCGGGCTCGACCAGCTCGATCTCGCGGGCGTTGAGCCGGTCGCACAACAGCGGCCGGTGGCGGTCGACGGCCGCGGCGGTCGCCTCGTCGTCGGCGGCGACGACGGCCCGCCGGACGGGCCAGCGGAGCTTCCGCTCGGCCCGCTGGCGGGCGTTGGAGCCGGCCTCCTCGACGGCCGCGACGACGTCGACGTCGGCCTCGAGTTGCGGGTCCCGGAGCGACTCCGTCGGCTCCGGCCAGTCGCACATGTGGACGGTGTCGAAGCCGTCGTCGCCGGTCAGTGTCCCGTAGATGTCGTCGGCGACGTACGGCGCGTAGGGCGCCAGCAGCTTCGTCGTCTCCACGAGCACGCGGTACAGCGTCGCGTAGGCGGCCTGCTTGCTCGGCGACTCCTCCTCTTCCCACATTCGCTCGCGGACGACCTGGATGTAGAACCGGGAGACGTCCTCGACGACGAACGACAGCAGCGCGTCGAGGGCCTTGTCCTGTCGGAACGACTCCCAGAAGTCGGTCATCTCGGCGACGGTGGTCTGGAGCCGCGACAGTACCCATTCGTCGACGGTCTCGATGTCGGCGTCGGCCAGCGCCGCCGACCCGTCCGTGTCGGGATCGAAGCCGTCCAGCCGCATGTACGGCAGCGGGAACCGGAAGACGTTCCAGAGGATGTTCAGCCGGCGTTCCATTTCGGCGGTCTCGTCCCAGGAGAACCGCATGTCGTCGCCCTGCGGCGTCACCGACAGCAGGAACAGCCGCATCGGGTCGACGCCGTGGTCGTCGATCACCTCGTGGGGGTCGACGAGGATGTCCTTCGACTTCGACATGCTGCGGCCGTCGGGCATGTTGGCGAAGCCGTGCATCACTACCTGCCGGTAGGGGATCTCGTCGAGGGCGGCCCCGCCCATCCCCAGCTGCGACCAGAACCACCCGCGGGTCTGGTCGTGGGCCTCGATGATGAGGTCGGCGGGCCACAGCCGCTCGAAGTCGTCGGTCTCCTCGGGGTAGTTCAGCGTCCCCCACGACGCCATCGACGAGTCCAGCCAGACGTCGAAGACGTCCGGTACCCGGGTGTAGGTGGTTCCGTTCTCGGTGATCGTCAGCTCGTCGACGGTGTCCTTGTGGAGGTCGACCGTCTCGGGGTCGACCGCCTGGTCGACTCGCTCGGCCAGCTCCTTCCGGGAGGACACGACGATGGCGTCGTCGACGTCGCCCGACCAGTCTTCGGCGGCTTCGCCGTCTTCGTTCGAGGCGGTCGCCTCGCTATCCGGCGTCCAGATGGGGATCGGGATCCCCCAGTAGCGCTGCCGGGAGACGTTCCAGTCCGGCGACTCCTCGACGAAGTCCCGAAACCGGTCGTCACGGGCCTCCTGGGGGTACCACTCGCTGTCCTCGATGAGCGACAGCAAGTCCTCCTTGATGTCGGTGACCGTGATGTACCACTGGTCGGTCACCATCTGGACGACGGGCGTGTCGCACCGCCAGCAGTGGCCGTAGTCGTGGTGGTGACGACCGCCGTGCAGCAGCAGCCCTCTCGCCTCGAGGTCGTCGGTGATCTCGGGGTCGGCGTCCTTGACGAACTGGCCGGCGTAGTCGCCGGCCGCCGGCTCGTAGATGCCGTCAGGCCCCACCGGACAGAACACCTCCAAGCCGAGTTCCCGGCCGCGCTCGAAGTCCACCTCGCCGTGGCCGGGCGCGGAGTGGACCAGCCCCGTGCGGTCGGTCTCGACGTAGTCGGCGGTGTACACCTGCAGGGCGCCGTCGCCGTCCGGGGCGTCGGGCACCGCCTCCCGGAGCGGGTGCTCGTAGCGCCAGCCGACCAGCTCCTCGCCGGACAGCGCCTCCCCGAGCGTCCACTCCTCGTAGTCGCCCCGCTCCAGGGTCTCCTCGACGCAGGACTCCTCGAGGTAGAGCCGTTCGGTCTCGCCGTCGACGGTCGCCTCGACGGCCCGGTAGGTGGCGTCACCGTCGACGGCGACGAAGGTGTTGGCCGGGATGGTCCACGGCGTCGTCGTCCAGATGACCAGGTACGCGTCGGTGCTCGCGGGTCCGTCGTCCCCGCTCGCTCGTTCCGAGGGCCCGCTCCGCTCGCCCTCGCGCAGCGGGAACTTCACGTAGACCGAGGGGTCCTCGACGTGGTCGTACTCGACCTCGTTGTTGGCGATGGCGGTCTCACACCGCGGGCACTGCGAGATGGAGCGTTTGCCCTGCTCGACGAGCCCGCGCTCGTGGGCCTTCGAGAACCCCCACCACGCCGCCTCCATGTACGAGGGGTCGACCGTCCGGTAGGGGTCGTCCCAGTCCATCCAGACGCCGAACGACCGGAAGTCCTCCTGTAGTCCGGCCAGCTGCTCGGTGGCGTAGGACTTGCACTCCTGGATGAAGTTCTGCTCGCCGAACTCCTCGATGTCCTTCTTGTTGTCGAAGCCGAGCCGTCCCTCGACGCGTGTCTCGATGGGCAGTCCGTGCATGTCGTAGCCCGGCCGGTCGGTGACGTCGTACCCCTGCATGCGGTGGTAGCGGATGTAGGCGTCCTTCAGCGTCTTGTTCCAGGTCGTCCCCATGTGGGCCGACCCGGAGGTGTACGGCGGGCCGTCGACGAAGAAGAACTCCTCGCCGCCCTCGCGGTGTCGCTTGGTCTGCTCGTAGGCGTCGACCGCCTCCCACCACTCGGCGATGCGGGTTTCGACCCCGCCGGCGTCGTACCGGTCGTCGACCGTCTCGAACCTGCTCATACGTCACGTATCCGGCCGCGCTGTTAAGTGACTTCCTCACCCGCCGTGAACGGCGGGGCTTCCTACAAGGTCGGTCGCTGATTCTGAGGTTTCGGAACCATACGCTGAGAGGGTCGTCTGTCGGGATTTCCGACTCGCCTCTCGGTGTTCCGTGGTGCAGTCACAAGCACTCCCGTCCCGTGGCGAGTCATTGCCTGCTGATTTCCAAAGCAGGCTCTCTCCCCACGGGTCTACGCGGTCTGCGATATTCGCCGCCGCGTTCAGGTCGGCGTGATACTCCGTGACCCAACAGCCGTTATTTTGGCACCGGAAGTCGTCGCCGTCCCGGTGCCCGATGTGGCCGCAAGCGTGGCACGCTTGAGACGTGTAGGCCGCGTTGATATATTCGACAGGGATACCGGCGTCTCGCGCTTTGTCTTCGATACGCTTCTGCAACCGGGCAAACGCCCACGCATGGAGTCGCCGGTTCATCCACTTCCCGTAGTCCAGTGACTCGCGGATGTATGATAAGTCTTCCATCACGATTACCGGGTCCTCGAATCCACGAGTATACTCAACAGCCTTCCGAGACGCCTTCTCGACAATATCAGTGAGTGCGTTCTGGTAGTAGTCGAATCGCTTGTCAATCCGCCACTGTTCGGCGTCCCGCTCCTGTAGCCGTGTGAGTGTCGTGTGCATTTCTTTCCGCAGGTGGCGAGCGCGGCCACCATCAACGAGTATTGGGTCTACGGGCTTGCCCTGCTCGACGGCACAGCCGACAAGCAGATTCCCCTCTCCGATATCGAAGCCGACCGGCGTCGGGTCGTCCGGTGTCTCCGGCTCTGGTATCTCGTACTCGACGGTGACGTGTAGCCGCCATGATGTATGGTGGCGGTGTAACCGAAATTCACCCACCGATACGTCGCCGTTGAGAAGGTCCGTCCACAGGTCCCGCTGTTCGGGATTGATACGCAACGGTATCCAAAAGGACGTACCACGCCCGGCCTGCGGGACATTCCAGCAAAACTCGTGTGTTCGCTCCGGCGAGTGGTCGAGCGCCCACCCTCGGTTGGTGAACCGTATCGGGTGGTCGTCGGTCAACTCCGACGCGTTGTACGTGTCCCGCAGTTTCGGCACGTAGCTCTTGAGCGCGTCTTTCGCGTATGATGTGAGGTTGTACGGTGTGACTACATCGTTGACTGCTGTTTGCGTATCACAACCGCTCTCGAAGGCGTCTTCGAGGGCGCGGCGATACGTCGCCACCGTTCGTTGAAGCCGTCGCTCTTTGTGCGCCGTGGGTGGCGCGAGCGTGGCTTCAAGGGTCTTGGTGGCGGTCCCTGTCATTGGACGACAGGTACTTATGCCGTAACACACAAAAAATCCACGGGACAATACACAGATGTATGGGGACAGAAATCCGATTCGAGATAGACGACCGCGAGCAATTCGAGGCGTTGAGGGACTTGAAAGAACAGCGTGGGTACACTTGGAAGGGGCTGATGTTGGAAGGCGCGAAGGCACTCGACACCGAGGACGAGCTATGAACGCGGGACAGACGGATAGCCGACAAGCGTGTGAGCGCACAGCTACTTGAACGCGATTCCTTCCCGCCGTGAACGGCGGGATTTCCTCGCTACAGCAAAGATGAGAATCGGTAGCCTGCCGACCGTTCCGACTCACTCCAACTGGATCTTCCGGACGAACTCCAGCTCGCGAATCTCGTTTATCACCTCGCCGTCGAGCGGCCGGTCGGTGACGAGATACAGCCGGGGCTCGTCGGTGAACTCCGGGTCTTCGCTTATCGTCTGCCGGATGGAGATGTCGTGGTCGGCCAGGACGCCGGTCACCGCCGCGACGATGCCGTGACGGTCGGCGTCGTCCGGCAGCACCGTCAGCACCGTCAAATCCAGCACCGGCGCGAGGTCCATCAGCGAGGGGATGGCGGAGATGTTCTGGAAGATGCGCCGCAGTTCCTCGTCGGCGAGGATGGCGTCGGTCGTCGCGTCGACGACACGACGGTCGACGTCGATCTCCCGGGCGATGCCGGTGTTCGGGATCTCGATGCCCCCCGAGACGACCCGGCCGCCGTCGTTGACCGAGAACCCCCGCTCCAGCTACACACCCCCTCGCGCGGAGGGGTGTTGTCAGTTACGACGGCGGTGGACGTGCGCCTCGGCCACCTCTCGACAGAAGCGGGAGCTCGTAGCGGGGGCACCGTACTCCGGAGGCCTGGCGGGCGCCGGGGGCCACGGACGGTGCTGACGACGATTCACGATAGGGACGGGAGCGGCCGTCGGTGAGGGGACGGCGTCCGTCGCGATGGCGTCGCGACGGCGGGGTAGCGAACAGGCGGTGCCGGCAGGGGCGACCGGCGGTGCACCGCGCTCCCGCGAGACGCCGGTCGATCGTGGTCAGCGCACGCGGCCTCTGGCCCCGCTCTGGTATATAAAAGGTCGGCCGACTAGTCGTCGGCCGACGCCGCGCCGCCGACGTTCGCGTCCGGGACGGTGCCGTCGTCGTTCCAGCCCCGCAGCTCGTAGTAGTTCGACAGCTCGTCGTCGAGCCCTTCCAGCTCGTACGGCAGGTCGGCGTCGTCGGAGCGGTCGAAGCCGCGTCGATTGTTGAAGTGCCGCTCGAGTTCGACGATCCGGCCGCCGGCGTCCATCAGCGTCTCCCAGTCGGCGTCGAACAGCCGGGCGTACCGCTCGTGGGTCATGTTCGAGAAGGCGAACTTACACAGGATTCCCGAGTCGTGGACGGCGTTTTTGTTCTCCATCTCGACGAGCCGCTCGGACTTGCCGGTGACGCCGTCGGAGTCCAGCGCGCGGTCCGGCGCCACGAGCGGGTACTCCAGTTGGTACATCTCGGCGTACATGTGGTCGGCACCGCGGTTGGCGGTGGCGAACGACAGCCCCTGGCCGTTGAGCGTCCGACCGTCGTGGGCGGCGAACTCCATACCCTTCATCGTCCAGTTGTCGACGCCCAGCTCCTCGTGAAAGCGGTCGATGCCCTCCGCGAGCGTGTCGCCGACGCCCTCCCGGAAGGCGATCTTCTCGACGAGTTCGTGAATCAGCTCGACGTTGCCGAACTCCTCTTCGGCGGCGAGGTAGGCCGCGACGACGTCGCCGCAGGAGATGGTGTCCAGCCCGTAGCGGTCGCACAGTTCGTTGGACCGCATGATGGCGACGAAGTCGTCGACGGCGGCGTTGGAGCCGAACGACATCATCGTCTCGTACTCGGGGCCCTCCGTCTCTAACCCCGACGCCTCGTCGCGGGTCGGCAGCTTGCAGGCGAAAGCACACGCCGAGCAGGTGCCTTTCTCGTATTTGTGCTCGATGACGGCCGCCGAGCCGATGTCGTCGACCGGACACCGAGACGGTGCCGGCGTCCTTCATCGGGCTGTTGGACTCGGCGGCCTCGGCGTGGATCTCCCGGACGGTCTCGTCGTCCAGCCCCTCGACGTCGGGCCGGGAGTCGCCGTCGAAGGCGAGGTACTTGACGTTCTTCGCCCCGAGGACGGCCCCCAGGCCGCCGCGGCCGAACGCTCGCGATCCGGAGGTGATGACCGCGGCGAAGCGGACCTCGTTCTCGCCGGCCGGGCCGACGACGGCGGTGTGCCCCTCGCCGAGCCCCGTCGACGTCTCGACGTGGTCGGTCGTTTCGCCGGTGGTCGCTCCCTCGAGGTCGGGGACGGGCTCGAACTCGACGCCCTCGTCGGTGACGACGAGGCCGACCAGCTCGTCGCTCTCGCCGGTTATCTCGACGGCCGCGTGGCCGGTGCCGTAGAACGGTCGGGAGACGAAGCCGCCGGCGTTCGACGACAGCAGGCCGTCCGTCAGCGGCGACAGCCCGGTGCAGGACAGCCGGCCGGTGTAGCTCATCGTCGACGTCTGCAGCGGGCCGGCCGCGAACACGAGGCTGTTGGCCGGGCCGAGCGGGTCGGCGTCGAACGGAATCCGGTCGTGGGCGAGCTTCGTGCCGACGCCGCGACCCCCGACGAACGACGCGAGCACGTCGTCGATCGCCTCCGTCGTCGCCTCCCGCGAGCCGACGTCGACCGACAGCAACGTACCCTCTGCGTGTATCATCGCTGATCGGGACGGGGCGCCCCGCACACATAAATCGTTACAAACGCGGTCGCCGCGTTCGAGAACGAACTCGGCATCGGGGACGAGCGTGTTCTCGCTGTGGGTCACCAGGGCGATGAGACAGCGGTCGGGGAGGGCGTCGCCGGCCTCTTCGACGGTCCGGCCGACGAAGTCGTCGTTCTCGACGGCCACCTCCTGGACGTCGCCGCCTTCCTCGATGTTCTCCGACCAGCGCTGCAGTGCCGGCCGCTCGATGACGTTGTCGATGGCCTGCGCCACCGCGTGCGACGAGGAGATGACCTCGACGTCGATGTCGTCGAACGCCTCGACGTTGTCGGGTTCGTTGGCCCGACAGATGACCCGCTCGGCGTCGAACTTCGTGGTGGCCAGCCGACCGATGAGCAGGTTCGCGTCGTCGTCGCCGGTGGCGGCGATGATGGTGCTCGCGTTGCCGCCGCCGGCCGCCCGGAGCGTCTCCAGGTTCGCCCCGTCGCCGATTTGGACCGTGAACCCCGCCTCCCGGGCCGTCTCGACCGTCTCGTCGTCGCTCTCGACGACGACGACGTTCTCGCCTCTGTCCTCCAGCCGGTTGGCGACTTCGCGGCCGACCCGTCCGCCGCCGATCACGATCACGCGCATTGGGATCACGTCGAGGTACTCCGCGATGTATCTGGCGAGTCCGCCCTGCAGGACGACCGTCGAGAGGATGACCAGAAAGACCGTCCCGACCAGAAGCGTGGCGTTGGCCTCCGCCTGGGCGGCCCGTGCCACCTCGCCGGCCGCCCGGAGCTCCTCGCTTCGGTTCTGCAACTCGACGGCGAACAGCGTCGCCACTGACGCCGGAATGATGCCGCGCGGGCCGACGAAGCCGACGAACAGCCGCTCGGCGAAGGTGAAGTCGCCGCCGACCGTCGAGAGGTAGACCAAGAGCGGCCGGATGACGGCGATGATCGCAACGACGACGACGGCCCCGCCCACGCCGAGCGCGAGCAGGTCCTCGAACTCGAGCAGCGCCGCCAGGGCGATGAAGACGAACGACAGTACGACGAGGGTAATGTCGCCTTTGAACTCCGAGATCTGCTCCTCGTAAGGGACGTCGAGGTTACCGAGGACGATGCCTGCGGTGGCGACGGCGGCGACGCCGGCCTCGCTGGCGATCGTTTCGGCGGCGCCGAACGCGACCAGTGCCCCCGCCAGCACGACCAGCCGCGCGTTCCGGGGGGCGTCGCCCGGCGACAGGTCGATGTACCGGAGGACGAACCAGACGGCCACGGCGACGGTCGTCCCGATGAGTACGCCGCCGCCGACCCGCTCGATGAAGAGGCCGAGAAACGCCGAGACGGTCGGCTCCTCCAGTTGGATGAACTTGAACACGACCACCGCGAGGATGGCCGCCGTCACGTCGTTGATTATGCCTTCCGTCTCGAGGGCCGCCGCGACCCGGTCTCTGACCGGGACGACCTTGAGTATCGGCGTGATGACCGTCGGGCCCGTAGCGACGAGCAGCGCGCCGACGAGGAACGCGATACCCCAGTCGGCGCCCAGCGCGAGACGAACCACGAGCGCCGTCCCGACGAGGGCGACGGCGGCGCCGACCGTGACGAGCCGGAGGCTCTCGCTTCTCGCCTGCCGGAGCTTCTCCACCCGGAGGTGGAACGCCCCCTCGAAGACGATGATGGCGACCGACAGCCCGACGATGGCCGGTAGCGCCCCGAAGGAGCCGCTGGTGATGACTCCGAGCCCTTCCGGGCCGAGGGCGATGCCGGCCGCCAGCAGGAAGACGATACTCGGGACCTCGAAGCGGTCGGCGAGTATCTGTGCGGCGACGCCGATCGCGATTATCGCCGCCACGAGCGGGATCAGTTGACTCGCCACTGCTCTCTGGGGTCGATTTCCCGTGCCAGTCTGATAAACCCGGGGCTTTTTATTGCGTGCCGCCGCCCTCGTCGAGGTACCGTAGGACGCCGCGGACGTTCATCGCCACCTCGCCGGCGGCCTTCTCCTCGCCCCACGCCTCGCCGACGTCGGCGGCCTCGACGAAGTGCTCGACGACGGCCTCGTCGTCCAGCTCCGCGCGCTTCCGGTCGATCGCCTCCACCCACCGGGTGACGACGTCGACGTACTCCGAGAGGCGGTCGTCGGCCGACACGGCGCCGAAGTGCGCATAACAGAGCGTCTCCGGGTCCAGGCCGGCGATCATCCGGGCGTCGGCGACGACCTCTTCGAGGTCGAACCCCGGCGGCGGCGTCGTCTCCCGGACCGCGTCGAACGTCGGAACGTAGATGCCGGCCGCGTCGGCGGTGTAGACGGCGTCGGCCGCCCGGTCCTCGAAGACGACCTGGTGGAAGGCGTGACCGGGAGCGTGGTGGACGTCCAGCGTCGTCGACCCGAGGTCGACGGCGTCGCCGTCGCGGACCGACTCGACGGCGTCGGCCGGCACCGACTCCGGTTCCGTGTAGTAGCATATCTGGTCGCCGACGGCCGCCTTCGTCCCCTCCCACAGCGGCCCCGGCTCGGAGAGGAAGTCGGCGCCGTCGGCGTGGACGTACACGTCGGCGCCGGTTTCGGCGGCGATGAACCCCGCGCCGCCGGCGTGGTCGAGGTGGACGTGCGTCAGCAGGACGGCCTCCAGCTCCGCCGGCGCGATGCCGACCGTCTCCAGCCCCGCGAGCACGCGCTCGTGGTTCGTCCCGATGCCCGAGTCGACGATCGCCGGCCGGTCGGCGTCCAGCAGGTAGACCGACCCGTACGCCGGCGTCCCGTACATGCCGGTGTCGACGTGATAGCAGTCCGGCACCGCCTCGACCTCGACGACGTCGCCGATCGCCATACCGACGCTACCAGGTCCCCGGGTAAAACCTACAGGGTGTTCCGGAGGACCGTCCAGAGGTCCTGCCGGCGCTTCCGGAGCACCTTCACCGGCGAGACGACGCCGTAACCGCCGTCGTCGGTCCGCTCGGCGAGGTCCTCCCGCTCAAGGTCCTCGAGCGTCGATCGGACGGTGCTCTCCGGGAGGACCGTCCGGCCGGCGACCTCCTCGGGCGTCCCCGAGCCTCGTGGTCGGCCCCGAGCGGACCATCTCCGCGTCGGTCAGCGGCTCGGCCGCCTCGAGGGCCTCCTCCAGCGCCGCGACCGCCGTCGTCCGGTTCTTCCCCTCGCGTTCCCGCTCGAGCAGCCGCTTGAGGGACTCCGGCTCCGTGACGTCGGCGACCAGCCCCCGCAGTTCGTCGACGGTGTGGTCGGCCGGGTCGACATCGACGAGGTCGTCCGGCCGGATCTCGTCGTCGGTGGTGAAGCCGACCTCGCCGTACCCCTCGACCTGGAGCCCGAGTTCGATCTCGTGGACGCCGAGCCGGAGCCGGGGGCGGTCCAGCACGACCTGGACCGTCTCCGCGAGGTCCAGCGCCAGCGGCTCCGCCGGCGTCACCTCCGCGGCGGTGTACCGCTCGTCGGCGAGTTCGAGCGTGACGTCCCCGGGAGCGACGGCCTCGCCGTCGATCTTCGCCGTCGTGACGCCTTCGAACTCCGCCTCGATGAGCCGGTTCTTCAGCTCGAACTCGACCCCGCGTTCGGTGTTCTCGAGGCTCTCCCAGGTGAAGAGCCGCTCGAGGTACTGCTCGATCATGCGGGGGGCAACGCCGGGGCCCTACTTCGGTCTGTCGTCGACCGGGGGCCGCCGTCTCGGGGTCGCCCGCTCCGGGAGCCGCTCTCATGGCACCGATACGACTTTGCCCGGCCGCGGCGAACCGTCGGGGGATGCTATCCAGGCAGTTCGTCAGGAACGACCCCGAGGCGGTCCGCCGCGCCCTCGAGACGAAGGGCGTCGACGTCGACCTCGAGGGGCTCCTCGAGACGGACGCGGAGTGGCGGGAGCTGAAGGCCGAGGGCGACGACCTCCGGCGGCGCCGCAACGAGGTCTCGAGCGAGATCGGCGAGCTGAAGCGCGAGGGCGACGACGAGGCGGCGGCGGCGGCCATCGAGCGCTCCGGGGAGCTGAAGGAGGAGCTGGCGGCCGTCGAGAAGCGGGCCGAGGAGCTGGAGGCCGACCTGGAGCGGGCGCTGCTGCGGCTGCCGAACGTCCCCCATCCCGAGGCGCCGGTCGGCGACGACGAGTCCGACAACGTCGAGGTCCGACGGTGGGGCTTCGAGGACCGCCGCGAACTGCCCGCGGAGGTGACCCCGCACTACGACCTCGGCGAGGAGCTGGACGTGCTGGATTTCGAGCGCGGCGCGAAGGTGTCCGGCGGCGGCTTCTACGTCGCAAAGGGCGAGGGTGCCCGCCTGGAGCACGCCCTCGTGCAGTTCATGCTCGACCTCCACCGCACCGAGCACGACTACACCGACGTCTTCCCGCCGGTTCCGGTCAACTCGGCGTCGATGCGCGGCGCCGGCCAGTTCCCGAAGTTCGTCGAGGACGCCTACCGGGTCGGCGGCGACAACGACGAGCCGTACGACGACGACGACCTCTGGCTGCTGCCGACCGCGGAGGTGCCGGTCACCAACATGTACCGCGACGAGATACTGCTCGACGACGACCTCCCGATCAAGCACCAAGCGTACACCCCCAACTTCCGGCGGGAGGCCGGCGAGCACGGCACCGAGACCCGCGGCATCGTCCGGGTCCATCAGTTCAACAAAGTCGAACTGGTCAACTTCGTCCGCCCGGACGACAGCTACGACCGCCTGGAGGGCCTGCTCGACGAGGCGACGGCGGTGCTCGAACGGCTCGGGCTGCCGTACCGCGTTCTCGAGATGTGCACCGGCGACATGGGCTTCACGCAGGCGAAAAAGTACGACGTCGAGGTGTGGGCGCCGGCCGACGACATGGCCAGCGGTCCCGAGGCGGGCGGCCGGTGGCTGGAGGTGTCGTCGGTGTCGAACTTCGAGGACTTCCAGGCGCGGCGGGCGGAGATACGGTACCGGCCCGAACGGCACGAGTCCGCGGAGTATCTCCACACGCTGAACGGCTCGGGCGTCGCGGTTCCGCGCGTCGTCGTCGCGGTCATGGAGTACTACCAGAACGACGACGGCACCGTCGAGGTGCCCGAACCGCTGCGGCCGTACATGGGCGGGACCGAGCGCATCGAGGGCGGCGAGAAGGTCGGCGAGTCGGCCGTCGGCGACGGATGAGGTCAATCGTCGACGAGTAGCCGGCCGCCGCAGGAGCCACAGCGGTCGTAGCCCGTCTCGTTGACGGCTCCGCAGCCGGGACACGTCACCCGGGAGTCCGACGGTCGCCGGCCCGCCGGCGGGTCGAGCTGATCGACGATGGAGATGTACTCGAGAAAGCGGAACGGGAGCCACCCGAGCAGCGCCGCCGCCACGAGAATGAGCGCGTACGCCGCCAGCGCCTCCCAGGGAGCCATGCTCACGGTAGGGCGGCGGCGGAAATAAGATTACCTTCGTCGGCGTGGCGGTGTTCATATAAGGACCGCCCAGCGGGTCCGTTTCTGCCGGCTGACCGGCCGGGTCCTGGCGGACTGAAAGGGCGAGGCACTCTCGGCGACCCTGGACGACGCAAGCACCACAGGGAGCGGAGCGACCGAGGCGCGCAGCGAGTCCCGGGAGTCGAGCGTGCCGAGGGCTTTCTGGGTTTCTCAATCCGCATCTCAACACTATCGTCAATGTCGACGCTAGCGGCCCGCGGGTCAGCCGCCGTCGGTGTAGGTCCGCAGCCGGGCGATGCCGTCGTCGCCGGCGAGGAAGACGTCGACGAAGCCGAACCAGTCGGTGCCGTCGGGCGCCAGCAGCCGTCCCTCGGCGGCCACGCGGTCGTCGGCCGTCGCCTCGTAAACCGCCTCGAGGACGTGTTCGGTGTCGGTCGCCGGCCGGCCGTCGCGCATGAAGGAGACGAACGCCGCCCGGCCCTCGATGGTTCGGTCCGGCCGCTCGTGGACGAAGCCGTCGGCCAGCAGCGCCGACAGCGCCGCGTAGTCGTCCTCGTCGACGGCGCGGTAGTACTCGCGGGCCGCCTCGCGGTCCATGCGCGGGGTAGGGCGGCGGCACCGAAGTATCCGACGGCGGGCCGCGAGGCCATGTTTACTTAATTGAGAGACAACCGGTCAGCCGGCGTCGGGCAGGACCTCGAACGGGGCCGACCGCTCGCGGGGCGAGGCCGAGCGAGCGCAGCGAGAGCGGCCTCGTGAAGCAGCGAGCGGGAGGAGCGACGTAGGAAGCGACGACACGGGAGCATGGTTCGAACGACGGCTCCACGAGCCGTCGTTCGTCATCCCGGAAGAGCGAAGCTCTTCCGTAGATCGCGGATCTCCGATCCGCTCACTCCCGGAAATCTCGGATTTCCGGAGACAGCGAGGCGCAGCCCGCGAGCGGGAGGGGGCGTTCGGAAACGCAGTCATCATCGCCGAAGTACGCTACTCCCTCCTAACTAAACACTACCTAACCCCGGCCGCGAGCGACTTTTGGGTGTCGCCGGCCAACGGCGGGCGTGGAGCTGCACGTCCGCTACGAGGGCGACGACGACCCCGAGAAGTGCTCGGCGCGGAAGCTCGCCCGGTTCGACCTGGCGACGCTACACCGGTCGGCCCGGGCGACGCCGCCGGGGGTCGTGCTGGATCCGCACGCCGACGTGGCGCTGTCGCCGGCCGACGACCCGCCCGGCGACCGGCTCGTGGCGCTGGACTGCTCCTGGGAGACCGCCGACGCCGAGTCCTTCCGGCTCGACGGCCCCCACCGCGCGCTGCCGTTTCTCGTCGCCGCCAACCCCGTCAGCTACGGGACGCCGTTCCGGCTCACCACGGTCGAGGCCTTCGCCGGCGCGCTCCGTATCCTCGGCCGCCGCGAGCGGGCCGCCGAACTGCTCGGCACGTTCACCTGGGGCCACACGTTTCTGGAGCTGAACGACGAGCCGCTGCGGCGGTACGCCGACTGTGCGGACTCCGCCGAGGTCGTCGCCGTCCAGGAGGAGTACCTCGCCGCGGAGTGA
>PXSC01000019.1 GCA_003023535.1 Halobacteriales archaeon QS_9_70_65
CGAGGAGACGCCCGCCGTCCGCCAGCGGGTCAACAACGGCATTTTGCGGTACATCTTCGTGAAGAACCGGGGTAACTTCCTGGTGCCGCCCCGGGAGCTGCGGGCGCTGCCGACGCCGGACGGCGAGGCGCCGCAGTGATCCGGGCGCCGGCAGTCACTCGTCGGGCTCGCAGGGCCGGGACGGCGAGCCGTGCCGCCGTGTCGACGGCGCGGAGCGGGCGCCGACCGGGCCCTGGCCCTACGACGCCGTCTCGCGGCCGCCGACGCGCCGGAACCGGACGCCGACGGCCGCCCCGACGGCGCCCGACAGCGCGTAGATGGGCACGACCAGCACCGCGATGAGCAGCGTCTGGGCGCCGAGCACCAGCACCGGGGGGCCGCCGCCGAGCGACTGCCCGAGGCCGACGGCGACGAAGCCGAGAAAGCCGACGGCGCCGCCGTAGGCGCCGGCCCGGGCGCCGGCACCGACGTGGCCCGGCTCCCGCGAGAGGCCGCCGGCGAGGAGGCCGCCGGCGATGCCGGCCGCCAGCAGCAGCGGCAGGAGGTCCGCCTCGGCCAGGAAGTCCGCGACGACGCCCGTGACGACGGCGGCGGCCGTCACGGCCGTCCCGGCGAGCGTCCGTCGGTCCATGCTCGAATGTCGGCCGGCGCCGCGATAACGCTAGCGGACCCGCCCGGACAGCAGGCCGACGAAGCCGAGCCCGAACGTCTCGTAGCGTCGCGCCTCCGCGCGGTCGGCCAGCGCCGCCCGCGAGGCCGCCACGCGGCGGGACAGCGGTTCGTCCGGCCGGCCGAACGGCGCCCGGAGGACGTCGCCGGGGCCGCTCCCGGGGGCGCCGGCGGCGGCGGTCGCGACCGGCGGGTCGGTCGCGTCCCCGCGGACGACGGCGACGTCGTCGCCGTCCCGGCCGGCCCGGTCGCGGGCCCGCCGCAGCGGCGGCCCGGCGAGATCGACGCCGACGACGCGGCCCGCCGGGCCGACGCGCTCCCGGAGGTACGGCAGGTTGGCGCCGGTGCCGCAGCCCATCTCGACGACGGTGTCGCCGGGGCGAGCGACCCGCTCGGCGGCCGCCCGGCGCCACCGCCCGATGCCGGGGGCGGTTGCGACCCGGTCGTAGACGGCCGCCCACCGGCCGTAGAAGTCGGCGACGCTCACCGACGGAGCTCCCGGACGGCGGCGACGACCTCGGCGGCGTCGGCGCCGAGAACGTAGCAGATCGGCTCGACGCCGAACCCGCCGGTCTGATAGAGCACGTCGGCCGGGCCGTCGGCCAGCGCCGCCGCGACGGCCGGCTCGAGGTCGGCCTCGGCGTCGAACTCCGCGGTCCCGTGGCCGCGGGCCTCCAGGTCGGCCACCAGCGACGGCTCGTAGCGGACGTTCAGCGCCGCCCGCGCGGGGCTGCCGGCATTTCGAGCCGCCAGCAGCACGCTCGCGACGTGGCCGGAGACGCCGAACTCCGGGTCGCCGGGCACCGTCGCCGTCCCTTTGACGTCGAGAATGCGGCCGGGGACGGCCGCCACGTCGTCGACGGTCGTCGCGTCGGGCAGCGCCTCGACGAGGTTCGACCCGACGGCGGGGATGAGCGCGGCGAAGCCGCCGGTGTTCTCCAGCGTCGCCACGCCGCGGCGGACCGACGCCCGGACCCGCTCGGTCGTCCGCAGCCGCCCGTCGGGGTCGTGAACGTCGAAGGAGCCCTCGAACTCCGCAAGCGGCGGGAAGGCGGCCTCGTGGAGCCGCGCCAGGAGGTCGCCCCGCTCCAGGCGGCGGATCAGCACCTCCGCCTCGACGAGCGCCTGTACCCGCGTCATCTCCCCGTCGGCGAGGCCGTCGGCCAGCGTCTCCACCAGCTCCCGGACCCGATCGTCGCCGGCGACGTCGTCGTCGACCTCGACCCCGCCGTGGGCGTACTTCGAGACGGCGCTCTGAGAGATGCCCAGCAGGTCGGCCACCTCGCTTTGAGTGAGGTCCCGCTCCCGCAGTTCACCCGCCAGGAGCGACCGGAACGTCGGGAGGAACTCCTCGACGACCACCTCCTCGATGAACCTCATCTTTCACCAAGCAGGAAACCCCGCCCCAAGGGGCGGGGAGGAATGCGACACTTAGCCGTCTGTCTAACTACTGCGTTCTGTCGGTGTCGAGGCATTCTGCCCCCTCTAACAACAACCCTTTCCATGTGTATCCTCGCTCGTTTTTCAGTTCGGTTAGCCAGTCGTGCTGTTCTTCGCTGACTTGTAGCCGCACATCTTTGGGCATACATCTTTGTTAGTTCCCGTGCGCTTTATGTGCTTTGGTCCCGTAGCAGTAGGTGTGACCGCTACCGCCACGAAAACCCTCGAAGCCACACTCGCGCCGCCGACGGCGCACAAAGAGCAACGGCTTCAGCGTACCGTGGCGACGTATCGCCGCGCCCTTTCGGAGTCCTTCGAGGGGGGCGCGGACACGCAATCGGCGGTCAACAATGTTGTCACCGGCTACAATCTCACGTCCTACGCGAAGGACGCGCTTAAGAACTACGTCCCGCAACTTCGAGACAGCTACAACGCGCTGGAGTTGGACGACGACCACCCTGTTCGGTTCACGAACCGGGGTTGGCGTCTCGACCACTCCGAAGACAGAACGCACGAGTTCTGCTGGCGCATCCCGCAAGCCGGACGTGGCAACGCCTTCTGGATTCCACTCCGCATTAATCCCGCACAACGCGAGTTGTGGGACGACCTTCTCAACGGCGACGTGTCGGTCGGGGAGTTCCGATTGAAAGAACACCGCACGAACTGGGTACTCCACGTTACCGTCGAGTACGCGGTCGCGGAATCGGACTACGAACCGACAGACAACGACGTAACACCGGTGGGCTTCGACATCGGTGAAGCCCACCTGCTTGCGGGCTGTGCCTGCGAGCAAGGTACTCCGACTGACCCACTGCTCATCAACGGTGGTCGCGCTCGCCATCTCCGCAAAGAGATGTTCACGACATTGAAACGGCTTCAAAAGCGTGACGCCGCCGAGTGGCGGATTGACGAGCGATTCGAGCACTACCAGAACGCGCTCACGGACATCATTGAAAAGGCGTCTCGACGGGCTGTCAAGTACGCCCACCAGTTCGAGAAGCCGGTAGTTGTGCTGGAAGACCTCTCGGACATCCGCGAAGACCTCGATTACGGCGAGTGGATGAACCGTCGCCTGCACGCATGGGCGTTCGCTCGCCTTCAACAGCGTATCGAGGACAAAGCACGGGAGGTCGGGCTTCCAGTTATCTATATTCGACCGGAGTACACGAGTCAGACCTGCCACGAGTGCAATCACGTCGGCTACCGCAACGGCGACGAGTTTCGCTGTACGAACGACGAGTGTTGGGTCACGGAGTACCACGCAGACATCAACGCGGCAGCCAATATCGCTGACCGCCACGACCCGTGGGGTGAGAGCCTGCCGCTGAAACCGGCGGGCAATGACATCCCTCGGGACGGGAGCGCCTGTGACAGCGCCACGGAACACCGGGAGGCGAGTCGGGAATCCCGACAGACGACCCTCCCGACGTACAGTTCCGAAACTTCCTCGCATAGCGAGGCTTCTCTTGTAGGAAGCCCCGCCGTTCACGGCGGGTGAGGATGTCACGAGCGCTGATCGCCCCCGAACTCCTCGTCGGACTGGATGCGGGAGGCCTGCGGCCCCGACTGACCCTGGTACTTCGAGCCGCGTCCCGTGCCGTAGGGGCGTTCGGCGCGGCTTTTCAGTTCGGCGAAGATGAGCTGCGAGATCCGCATATCAGGATTCAGAGATACCGGTGCAGTACCGAGATTGGATAGCTCGAGGGTTATCTGGCCTTTGTAACCCGGATCGACGATACCTGCTGTCGCATGAATGACAACTGCGAGCCGGCCGAGCGAGGACCGTCCCTGGACCGTCCCGAGAAGGTCCGGCGGAATCTCGACGCGCTCCTTCGTCGTCCCGAGGACGAAGTCGCCAGGGTGGAGAACGAAATCCTCGCCCGCCTCGACGTGGGTTTCGTCGACGTACTCGTCGACCTCCTGTTCGCTGTCGGGGTGGATACAGGAGATGTTGGTCCGCCGGAACTCGAGGAACTCCCGGCCGAGCCGGAGGTCGACGCTGGCCGGCTGGATCTGCAGTTCGGGGTCGTCGAGCGGCTCGACGACCAGTTCGCCGTCCGCCAGCCGGCGGCGGATGTCCGCATCGGAGAGTATCATATCGCGAGTGGGGCCGACAGGGGCTTAAATGCCCGCGGTAGCGGTGGGACGCCACCGCGGCTCCAGCGGCTTTTTCTGGACGTCCCACCCATTATCAGGCATGAAACAGGCAATCGTCGCCCGCACGGACCTCGGGATGGGGCGGGGCAAACTCGCCGCACAGGTCGCCCACGCGTCGCTGCAGGCATACGAGTCCGCCGGCTCGTCGGCCCGGAGCGAGTGGACGTCCGGCGGCCAGAAGAAGGTCGTCCTGAAGGGCGCCGGCGAGTCACAGCTCCAGGAGCTGGCCGACCAGGCCCGCCGGGAGGGGCTGCCGTACGCGCTGGTGCGGGACGCCGGCCACACGCAGCTGGAGCCGGGGACGCTGACGGCGCTGGCGGTCGGCCCCGGCGCGGAGAACGTCGTCGACAGGGTGACCGGTGAGCTGAGTCTGTACTGAACGTCCGGGAATCCGACCGAATCTGTCACCACAATTTATGGTGATAGAAGGCGTTCGACGCGACAGAGCGATGGGCACGAGCGATGAATCTGCGGATGCGTCCGAGTACGGGACGGCCGAACTGAACGACCGCGGCCGACTCACGATCCCCAAGGAGCTACGCGAGGACCTCCAGTTGGAGGGCGGGACGGAGTTCGTGGTGGTCCGCGAGGGCGGCGACATCCGACTGGTACGCCAGCTCCCCGCCCTTGAGACGCTCACCCGGGACGAGGAGTGGGGCGAGGAGGCCTTCCGGGATGCCGGCGAAGCGACGTTCGGAGGGTCCTGATGGGGCGTCGGATCATACCCGACGTGAACGCGCTCTCCATCCAGCTCGTCGACGACCACCCCGGCCACCCGTACGTGGCCGAGGCGCTGGTGCCGGCACTCACCGGGTCGGACACCCTCGTCGCGTTCGGGTACCTCCCGCTCCGGGTGCAGTGGGCGCTCGAGGACCTCGACTTCGAGACGGTCGCCGCGAGAAACGCCGTGTCGTCCCTTCTCGAGTACCCGATGGAGTTCGTCGACGTCGACGACGAAACGGTCCGGGACGCGTACGAAATCAGCGCGGCGAAGAACCACGACGTCTACGATTTCTACCTCGCGGTGGCGCGGGAGGCGGATGTCGACGCCATCTGCACCACCGACACGGACTTCGAGGCGCTGTGCTCGGGGGAGGCGTTCGAATACCGGAATCCGGTTCCGACGGAGGTCTTGGAGCGATTTCACGAGGTCTCGTAGCGACCCCACTCAGTCGAACCCACGCCGGTACTGCCGCGGAACGGGCGCCTCGTAAGCCCAGCGCCCCGGCGACTCGGACTGCGAAGTAGGGGTCCCGGAAGTGCTGGCGGCCGACGACTGCCAGGTCGGCGCGGTTCTTCCGGACGACGGCGTCGGCGCCCTCCGGGGTCGTGATCCTCTCGACGGCACCGACCGGGAGCCACCGCCGGCGACCCGTCCGGCGTACGGCACCTGGTAGTGCGGTCCGGTTTCCGGCACCTGCTGGTCGGAGCGGATTCCGCCCGCGTCGACGTCGATCGGGTCGACGGCCCCGCGACGGGCCCGGCGCTCGTCGTCGGCTTCGGAGCCGCGATGACCCGCCTCCTCACCCGGTCGGACCTACAGGAGATTCCGCTGGCCGGACGCGCCCGTCCCGGCGGGACCCCGACAGGGTCGTTGCGACCAGCGCCGCCCTCGGAATGCTGTTTTCCCTAGTCATCGCGGCTACGACCGGCGACCTCGCGGTCGTTCCGGCTACGCGACGAGCCCGACCTCGCGGACGTGCCGTCGCAGCTTCGCCTCCGACCCGAAGGTCCTCCCGCAGTCCTCGCAGACGTGTTCCTCGGCCGTCTCGTCCATACCCGGGCGTGGCCGTCTATGGTAATGAACCCCACGGTCGGGGCTCGTGACGCCGGCCCCTCGCTTCTCTCGGGGAGTCGCGGAATCGACTCGACGGCCGTGCGGCGCCTCCGATGCGTCCGGAGATGGAGAAGTTTACCCGTTCAGGAATCGTAATCGAAGGCTGCAGGCGGAAGAAACCCCCCGACCTCGGGGTCGACGGCGGACGCACCGCGGACGACCCGCGGGCGGGGTCACTGTAAACGACGAACTCACGATGGAACGACGACACATCCTACGGACGACGGGTATCGCACTGGCGGCCGGGTTGGCCGGCTGTACCGGCAACGGCAACGACGGCGGCAGCAACGAGACGACGGAGACGGACGGCGGAATGACGGAGACGGACGACGGAATGGACGGCGAGATGACGGAGACGGACGGCGGAATGGACGGCGAGACGCCGACGGACGGCGAGATGTCGGCGGAGATCTCCGGCGCCCAGCTAACGATCGACAACGTCGGCGTCAGCGCCTGGGAGATCACTCAGGACGAGACCGGCTCGGTCGCCGAGACCGGCGCCGAGAACCCGACGATGACCTTCGAGGTCGGCCAGCGGTACGCCGTCACCAACGACGGCTGGGGCCAGCACCCGTTCGCCGTCGAGACCGGCGACGGCACGGCGCTGCTGTCGCAGAGCCCTGACGAGGAAGGCGACTTCGAGGGCGACGCCGACGTCGGCTGGGTCGACGAGGAGACCGAGTTCTCGTTCACCTTCACGGAGAGCCTCGCCGCCGAGGCTGCCACCTACCGCTGTACGGTTCACTCCTCGATGGAAGGCGACGTCGAGTCCGCCTGACCCGCCGACCTCCCCTTCTACGACCGCCCGTCGCTGTGGGCCTCCCGGCGGGTCTTACCTCAATATCGTCAACGATCATTATGTTTGAAATCGTATGAACGTCACGGCAGATTGGGTGACGGACGACGAAATCGACCCGCTGGTTCCCGAGACGGCTCGACGAACGTCCACCGGGCCGGTCCGTGCGGACGGCGGCCGCTCCTCGCGGCTCGACGCGGGCGAAATCGAGGCGCCGCTGATCTCCGAGTTCCGAGCTACGGCCGACCCGTCGGCGGGACGAAGGGGCTTTTGCCCCGCCGGCCGGTGGTGTCGGTATGCGCGAGGCCCACCCCATCGAGCGGGCCGTCGGCATCGAGTTCTACGTCTCGACGGCCGACGGCGTCGGCGGCCGGCTCCGCGATCGGCCCGAGGACTTCCGCGTCCGCGAGCGGGAGGCCTTCGACGTCGACCTCCGGCCGGTCGACGCCGATCCGGGGTCGTACCCGCATCTGATCTTCCGGGCGACGCTGCGGGGCTGGGACACCAACGACTTCGCGGCCGCACTGTCCGACGCGCTGGGGGTGAGCCGCGAGCGGGTCTCCTGGGCCGGTACCAAGGACAAACACGCCGTCACGACGCAGCTGTTTTCCGTCCGCTCCGACCGGACCGACCTGCCGGCCATCGACGACGCCGACCTCGAGCCGCTGGGCCGGGCCGGCCGGCCGGTACTGTTCGGCGACCTCGCCGGCAACGACTTCGAGATCGTCGTCCGGGACGCCGACCGTCCGGCGGCCGTCGAATCGGTCGTCGACGAGCTGCGCGACTTCGCCGCCGACGGCGACGGCGACGGCGACGTCGTCGCGGTCCCTAACTACTTCGGCCAGCAGCGGTTCGGCTCGCGGCGGCCGATCACCCACCGGGTCGGTCTCGACGTCGTCCGCGGCGACTGGGCGGCGGCGGCCGTCCGCTACGTCTGTGAGGCCAGCGAGCGCGAACCCGACCGGACCCGGGCGGCCCGCGAGGCGGTCGGCGAGACGCGCGACTGGGCGGCCGCAATCGAGCGGCTCCCCGGCCACCTGCGCTACGAGCGGGCCATCGCCGGCCGGCTCGCGGAGGGTGCCGACGGGCCGGCCGACTACCGGGCCGCCCTGGAGGAGCTGCCGACGAACCTCCAGCGGCTGTTCGTCAACGCCGCCCAGTCGTACGTCTTCAACCGAATCTGCTCCGAGCGGCTCCGCCGGGGGCTGCCGTTCGGCCGGCCGGTCGCCGGCGACGTGGTGTGCTTCGCCGACGACGCGGGACGGCCGGCCACCGACCGGACGCAGGTCGTCGACGAGGGCCGCCTGGCGACCGTCCGCCGGCACTGCGAGCGGGACCGGGCGTTCGTCACCGCGCCGCTCGTCGGCACCGACACCGTCTTCGGCGACGGCGAGCCCGCTGACATCGCCCGCGGCGTGCTCGACGAGCTCGGGGTCGGCCCGTCGGACTTCGACCTGCCGGGGGAGTTCGGCACGACCGGCACCCGGCGGCCGGTCCGCGTCGCGACCGACCTCGCCGTCGACCGCGACCCGCTGACGCTGTCGTTTTCGCTACCGCCGGGCAGCTACGCGACCGTTCTCGCCCGGGAAGTGTGTAAGGTCGACCCCGGCCGGCTCGCCCGATAGTGATCGCGATCGCTGCGAGCCACTACCGCTGAGTGTCGAAGGAATCGGGTTCTGAGCGCCGAAGCAGCCTCGGTTTCGCTACCGTGCCGAAAACTATCGCGACGATCACTACGAGGTTCACGAGCGGTGCGGCGGGACCGGCAGTCACGTGGGGTCGGGTGCTACCCCCCGGTACGTCGACCCGGTCGGCGACCGACACGACCGTCCCGGCCGGTTCCGGCGGCAGGTTAGCGGTCGCCGCCGGGCCCTACTCGCACTGCCGGGCGCGCGGTCGAGCGTCGCGGAGCTCCGTGTCGGACGAATCGCCGACATTGTCGGTGTCGACCGCCGTCGCCGCGGTGGCTCGGGCGAGGGTCGTCGCGTCGCAGAAGGAGAATCCACCGGCCCGGGCGTCGTGTTACTCGAACCGGCCGACCAGCTCGCGGAGTTCGTCGGCCCGGCCGTCGCCGGTCGCGACGTTGGAGAACACCCACTCGAGCTGTCCGAGAACGGCCTCGAATCCCTCCTCGGTGAGAGCGTACTCGTTGGTCCGCTTGTCGAGTTCGCTCTTCTCGACGAGTCCCATCTCCACGAGGTCGTCGAGGTTCGGGTAGAGTCGACCGTGGTTCACCTCGCTGCCGTAGTAGCTTTCGAGTTCGCGCTTGACGGCGCGAGACGGTAGAGCGTGCTTCTGACATGGAAACTGACAGGTTCGCGGCATACTTAACACTTAGTAAACATCTACTTGTCTCCGGTTGTCGATGTTGCGATTCCGGCCCGCGGTTGGGGGCGTGTCGAAAGCTCTTTGCGGCCGTCACGCCCACGCCGACGTATGGCCGGAACGAACCTGTGGACGGACCTCGAAACCGGGCCGGACGCCCCCGAGGAGATCTACGCGGTCGTCGAGTGCCTGAAAGGCGAACGCAACAAGTACGAGTACGACAAGGACGTCCCCGGCGTCGTACTGGACCGGGTGCTGCACTCGAACGTCCACTACCCGTCGGACTACGGGTTCATCCCGCGGTCGTACTACGACGACGAGGACCCCTTCGACGTGCTGGTGTTGGTCGAAGACGCCACCTTCCCGGGCTGCGTCGTCGAGGTCCGCCCGGTCGCGCTGATGAAGATGGACGACGACGGCGAGCAGGACGACAAGGTCATCGCGGTGCCGAGCGAGGACCCCCGCTTCGACCACGTCGAGGACCTCGCGGACATCCCCGAACAGACGCTCGCGGAGATCGACGAGTTCTTCGCGACCTACAAGAACCTCGAGGAGGGCAAGGAGGTCGAAACACGGGGCTTCGAGGACCGCCAGGCCGCCTTCGACGCCATCGAACACGCCCAGGAGACTGCGTCTGACGACGTGGAGGCTGTGAGCCTCCACTGGGGCTTTCGCGTGGACTCCCGCTCTGGCCGGATTCTCCGGCAGGAGGGTCATACTCTCCGTTCGCGTTCAACGTCCCGCGATTTAAGCGCACGCCTACGGGTGCGCCTCCGTCGTCCCCAGTTTGGTTCCGACGGAGATACCGCAAGCCGATGTTCTTCGCCGCGTTATAGTCGGCGTGGTTCTCGTAGCCACATTTCAGGCACTCGAAGTCCTCGCCCTCGCGGTTGTCCGGGTGCGTGAACCCACATGTCGAACATCGACGGGACGTGTTCTCTGGGTTCACCTGTTCTGTGTCGATGCCGTGTAACTCGGCTTTGTATTCGACGTATTCGTACAACCGCTCGAAGGCCCATTCGTGGCCCCACGACGCGCCAGAAAGCTTGTCGCGGATGCCGGTCAACTCCTCGAAGGCGATGACCGTACACCCGTTCTCGGTTGCCTCCTCAATGATACCATTGGCAATCCGGTGGAGCATCATTGTGAATCGACCCGTCTCTTTGCGACCGATTGCCTGGATGTTTTCGTGGGCATGGCGGCTTCCACATTGCTGAAGCGAGCCACGCCGCTTCTCATACTCGCGCCGCCAATGGTCGAACTCGTGACCGCTCCAGAACACACCCGTCGACGTGACCGCGAGTTGGTTCACGCCGAGGTCAGTGCTCGGCTGTTGCCTGTCCCAGCGTGTCGAACTCCATCTCCGCCTTTGTGCGAAGGTGAAGGAACCATCCGTCGTCTCTGTGGTGTAGTTCCGCACCCGTCACTTCGTAGTCCTCGTTGAACAGATACCGGCTGTGAGGCGTGTCGCGGTCGGCGTCGGGTAGGACATACTCAACCTCGATGCGTCCATCCACGGTCGCCAGCGACACGAACCCATCGTGGAAGGTTGCACACCGCTTGTCGTAGACAGCAGTTGGATTCGAGAAGTGCGGTTTGCCAGCGTACTCGCCCTGTTTCCAGCGTGCGACGACGCTCTGTACGGCGTCGGCGGCCTTGTTGCGAGCGTTCTGGACGAGATTCGCGTGCAATTGTGTCTGGTCGCGCACCTCGTCGTAGGTTTCCTCCTGCAACTGTGCCTTGCTGGTCGTCTTGTATTCGCCCCGCCATGCGTGTTTGACGACGTAGTTGGCGGACCACAGAAACTCGTCTACTGTTTCGTGCAGAAGTGCGGCGTGGTCGCTGTCTACGTCAAGTTTGACCGGGACAGTTCGCCGCACCTCCATACGTCAGACGTATGTCTAATGGTTTATCAATGTAGGGAGGGAGGAGGGCAACAGTTCATGGAATGTGTCGGAGTTGTCGACTTCCTCTCCGGCCTACTCGCTCGCGTCGCTCGCTCTCTTCTCACGGGCGCAAAGCGCCCGTTCGAATGGTCAGAGGGACCTCCGGTCCCTCCCGACTTGACGCCAGAGACTCCGCCTCGAAATCGCTGATACCGCCGGCTGTAATTCTTTCGAGACGTCTCGGCGGTATCCGGGTGGATACCGTCCGGAGTATCCGTCCGGAACCCCATCTTCTCGACGGGGCCGCTTCACGTCGTTACGGCCGGCGGTGTGAGCGGCCGCCCGCGACCGCGCCGTCGCCGCCCAAACGATTAGCCACCGGCGCCCGAACGACGGATATGTCAGTCGACTACCGACCCGGCTTCGAGACCCAGCGGGAGGAACTGCGCGACGAGCGGCTTCCCGTCGAGGGATCGCTGCCGGCGTGGCTCCGAGGGCGGTACCTCCAGAACGGCCCCGGGCAGTTCGAGGCCGACGGCGAGCCGCTGAACCACTGGTTCGACCCCTACGCGATGCTGCGGCGGGTCGCCTTCGACGACGACGGCGTCCGCTACGCCAACCGGTTCGTCGAGAGCGAGGACCTCGCCTTCGAGCGGTCGGGCGGCGGCGTCCGGACGCCCTTTCCGGGGACCGCGCCGGACCGACCGGTCTGGCCACCGAGGAGCGGGTCGACCTCACGGCGGGGCTGGACTGCGACCTCACGCTGGGGCACCGCCACCGCGACCCCGACGGGACCGTCCTCAACCTCGGCGTCTCCTACGGCCGGGAGACGACCTACACGCTGTTCCGGCGAGACGGCGGCGAGCCGACGCCGCTCGCGACGCTGCGGTTCGACGAGGCACCGTACGTCCACTCCTTCGCCGTCACCGAACGGTACGCGGTCATCACCGTCGGCGGCTACGGGCTGGACCTGTCGTCGCTGCTGGTCGGCAGCCTCACCGGAACGACGTTTCTCGACGCCTTCGGGCCGCTGGAAGGGCCGACACGGTTCGTCGTCCTCGACCGGACGGACGGCGAGCGGGTCGCGACCGTCCCCGCCGACCCGTTCTTCGTCTACCACCACGCCAACGCCTACGAGGACGGCGACGGGCTCGTCGTCGACCTGGTGGCGTTCGACGACGAGTCGGCGGTGACCGGCCTCACCCTCGAGAACCTGCGCAGCGAGACGCCCGACCTGCCGGCCGGCGACCTGATCCGGTACCGGCTGCCGCTGGACGGCGACGACGCCGAGCGCCGCGAGTTGCGGCGCGGCCCCCTCGAGTTCCCGACCATCCACTACCGGCGGCGCATCGGCCGGAAGTACCGGTACGTCTACGCCGCCGAAACCCACGGCGGGTCGAGTCTCCCGACGGACCTCGTGAAGATCGACCTCGAGACGGGACGGGCCCGGACGTGGGGCGAACCGGGCAGCCACCCCGGCGAGCCGATCTTCGTGCCGGCGCCGGACCCCGACACCGAGGACGACGGCGTCCTCCTGTCAGTGGTCTGCGACCCGCCGGCCGACCGCTCGACGCTCGTCTGTCTCGACGCCGCGACGATGACCGAGCGGGCCCGTGCCCCGCTGCCGCACCGCCTGCCGTACGGTTTCCACGGCCAGTTCTACGGCCCGACCGACCCCGGCCGGAGCATGATCTGACGCTCCCGCCGCGGCGGCATGCACCGCGGACATACGCGAATCGCGGTGATTCACCCGGGTGATCGAGCAGCGTCCCGTCGCTCTCTGTCGGGTCTCCGCCGGCAAATACGCCGGGATAATACCTCGAGCCGTGGGGATACAGTATGTTTATGGAGTGATATATGTGGCTGCGGTCCCACCGTTCATACATGAGCGCCGAACGACAGTGTTCGATGGGAATGGACCACATGACGGTCGTGCCGGAGAACTTCGAGCCGTTCGACGACGAGGACGACGCGGAGTGATTCCGCGGCCGACGTCGGCCGTCCGGACCCGCGACCGACCGTTCTGCTCGGATTCGCCCGCCTGCTGAACGGTCTCGACCCTGCCGGAGGCTGCGGTACGTGCCGGTCCGTAGCCGTGGGGTCGGCTCCCCCGTATCGCCGTGGCGGAGATTCCCTTCCGGCTCGGCCGACGCCACGACCGACGGCTGTTGTATCGCCGGCGCCGACCCGGGGGCCGTCGGACGGCACCGGACCGGCGGCAAGCGGACCGGGAGGCTCCCGTTCCCGATCGTCGGGTAGTCGAGTCCGATCGCCGGCTCCGTTCGCCGGGGTCGACGAGCGCCGTTCCGTCCGGCGGTAGAAACGAAAGTACTTGTAGGCGCCTGCCCCATCGGTCGGTATGGGACTGTTCGACCGACTCCGCGGCGGCGACGGACCGCGGGTCGCCTTCTTCGGTATCGACGGCGTACCGTACAGCCTCGTCGCTGACAACCCGGACACCTTCGAGACGCTCGACGCGATCGAGGCGGCCGGCGCCGGCGGCGCCATCGATTCCATCGTGCCGCCGGAGTCGTCGGCCTGCTGGCCGGCGCTGACGACCGGCGTCAACCCGGGGGAGACGGGCGTCTACGGCTTCCAGGACCGCGAGGTCGACAGCTACGACACGTACGTCCCGATGGGTCGGGACGTCCGGGCGACGCGGCTGTGGGACCGCGTCGACGACGCCGGCCGCGAGGCGACCGTCATGGACGTCCCCGTGACGTTCCCGCCGGACCGCGAGGTCCAACGGATGGTCAGCGGCTTTCTCTCGCCGGGCGTCGAGGAGGCCGCCTACCCCGACGACCTCCGGGAGACGCTGGAGGACCTGGAGTACCGCATCGACGTCAACGCCAAGCTCGGCCACGACGACGACAAAAGCGAGTTCATCGAGGACGCCCACGAGACGTTGGACGCACGATTCGACGCGTTCGAACGCTACATCCAGCAGGACGACTGGGACCTGTTTTTCGGCGTCTTCATGACCACCGACCGGGTCAACCACTTCCTGTTCGAACACTACACCCGGGACGGCGAGTACCGCGAGGAGTTCCTCGAGTTCTACGCGAAGGTCGACCACTACCTGGGCGAGCTGCGCGACATGCTGGACGAGGAGACGACGATGGTCGTCGCCTCCGATCACGGCTTCACCACCCTCGAGCACGAGGTCAAGTGCAACGTCTGGCTCGAGGAAAACGGCTGGCTTTCCTACGAGGGCGACGACCACGACAGCCTCGCCGACATCGGCGCCGACACGCGAGCGTACTCGCTGATCCCCGGGCGCTTCTACGTCAACCTGGAGGGCCGCGAGCCGCGGGGGGCGACCACGACGACATCGCCCCGGACCTCGTCGTCGTTCCGAACCACGGCTTCGACCTGAAGTCCGGGTTCAAGGGCGGCGACGACGTCTTCGCGACCGGCCCTCGCAACGGAATGCACAGCTTCGACGACGCCTGTCTGTTCGTCGACGACGAGAGCATCCGCGTCGGCGACGCCGACCTCTACGACATCGCGCCGACCGTCCTCGACCTGTTGGAACTGGAGATCGACCGTACGGCGTTCGACGGCGCCAGCCTGGCCTGACGGATCGTCCGCGCTTTCGTTTTGATCCAGTCACGGAGCCCTTCGTCCGCACCGCCACCGGTCGACCTCGTGTCGTATTTAGGCGTCCGACCCCAACCGGAGGCATGGACGACCCCTCCGACCGGGACCCGATGCAGCGAGGCTCCTCTCGCTTCGAGGACGTCGAGCAGGCGGTACACAGGGCCGACGAGTCGCCGTCCGGGTCGCCGCCGGCCGGACGGTCGGCGCCGCCGTTGCCCTCGGCGTCGGCGGTATCCTCGTTCTCGGGCTCGTCACCGGCGTCGTCGGGCTCGCCGGCGGCGCGGTCGGCCTCTCCTTCGAGGTGCTCTCGCTCGTTTCCATCGCCGTCGGGCAGTACGTCGGCTTCATCGGGCTCGGAGCCGCCTACCTCCGGGCCCGCGGGTTCGGCTGGCGCCGCCTCCGCTCGTACCTCGGCGTCCGGCTCCCGACGCTCCGCGAGGTCGGGGTCATCGCCGCCGGCTACGCCACCATCATCGGCACGCTCCTGATCGTCCTGAGCGTCGCACTGCGGTTCCTGCCGGAGCCGGCGGAAAACGGCGGCGCGGAGACGTTCGCCAACAACCCGGAGCTGATTCCGGCCGGCATCGTCGTGATGTTCCTCGTCGTCGGCCCCGCCGAGGAGTTCCTCTTCCGTGGTGTCGTCCAGAACCGCCTCCGGGAGCGGCTCTCGGCCGTGCCGGCGGTCGCCGCCGCCGCCGTCATCTTCGCGTCGCTCCACGTCATCGCGCTGGCCGGCTGCTGCTGACGGTTTTGCTGCTCGGCAGCATGGCCGGAGAGAACGTCGGATTCCTGTCGGCGCTGGTCTGACCCGACCGGAAAGCGGACTCCTCGCGATCCGAGCGTCGTCCGAAGAACGGCGAGTTTCGCCGACCGGCGGCCGCCGCTCCGATCTCTCGCGGCGCATGCCGGTCGTCGGAACCGCGGGCGGTCCGACCGTCGACGCGAACGCGCGTCAGGCGGCCTCTTCGGCGGCCGCGATGAGTTCCTCGTAGTCGGGCTCGTTGGTCGGGTCCTCGGCGACCCACTCGTAGCTGACGGTCCCCTCCTCGTCGAGCACGAAGACCGCCCGATCGGCGACGCCGTGCAGACCGAGTTCGGGGATGTCGACGGCGAGGTCATAGGCGTCGATGGCCGCGCCGTCCATGTCGGAAACGAGGTCGAACTCGAGGTCGTACTCCTCGGCAAAGGCCTCGAGACTGAACGCCGAGTCGGCGCTGACGCCGAGGACGGTCGCGCCGGCGTCCTCAAACTCGCCGATGCGGTCCTGGATGGCGACCATCTCGTTGCTGCACGGCGGCATGAACGCTCCCGGGAAGAACGCCAGTACGACCGGGCCGTCGCCGAGGTGCTCCCCGAGGTCGAACGTCTCGTGGTCGCTGCCCCTGTACGTCGTGCTGAACGTCGGTGCCGTCTCGCCGGTGGAAATCATAGCGTCAAACGGTACGATCGCCAGCGGTCTGAACCCGGTGGTACCGGTCGGTGCCGCCGAGCCCCGACCGCCGCTACGACCGGGCGACGAGCCGTCGGCCGGCAGCGCTGGCGCCCACCGGCAGGAGCGGCGACGCCGCCGGCGCGAGACGATCGACGGGAGCGCCGCCGACCACCGGGCGGCTCGGAGGTCGTCCGGACGTACCCCGGGAGTTCATATAGGAGCGGGCGACCAGGCCGTCGCATGCCGCCGAACGACCACGATCGGGATTCGCTGTCGCGCCGGCTCGACGCCGTCGAGCGGGCGCTCTCGGAGGAGGAGCCGCTGGAGCGGGCCGACCGGCTCGACGACCTCGAGACGCGGGTGGCCGAACTGGAGGCGGCCGTCCGGGCGATCCGCGGCTACGTCGGCGAGGTGCGCGCCATCAACGAGGACGTCGAACGCCCGGGGTCGACGACGTCGCGGCGGCCGGACACGGAGCCGGATGATGGGAATTCGAGGACGAACGCCGGAGCGGACACGGACGCAAACGTGGACGCGGACGCGGCTGCGGACGCCGACACCGACTCGACGGTGGACGTCGACGGCATCTTCCGGTGGGGGTGACCGGTGATCCGGGTCGTCCTGGCGGTGACGCTGTCGACCGCGCTGCTCGGAGCGAGCCTCCCGGCCGCCGAGCGGGCCGAGCGGGACCGCAACGCGGCCGTGGCGACGAACGAACTCGAGGAACTCGCCCGGACCGCCGACCGCCTCGCCGCCGAGAACGACCCCGTCGCGCCGGCGGCGACACCGGCGACGGCGACGATCGTCGTGGCGCCGCCGGTGCCGACGGTCACCGACGGCGGTCGAATCGTCGTCGACGACGACCGGCTGGCGTGGGTGCCCGCGACCGGCGAGGCCCGGAGCGTCGACCCGGCGATACGGCTCCGAACGCCGGCGCCGCTCGTCGTCGCCGACCGGACGCGACTGCGGCTCGCCCTCGTCCGGACCGACGACGGCCCGGCCGTCCGGGTCCGCCGGGCCCGTCGGGCGAGGGTTGAAAAGGGAAGCCGCAGCCAGACGGCCCGTGTTCGGGAGCCTGCTCTCGTCCGAGGAGGACTGCCGGTGTGAGACGGCCTTCGAGCGCGACCGGCTGTGCGTCGACAGCGACGACTGCCCGGGCGAGGGGCGTCTCGCGGAGTCGGCGCCGTGTCGGGCGACCGTCGTCGGGGCCCTCGAGGAGCGGGACGCCGACGTCGTCTCGACGCGTGCCGCCGGCTTCGAGCGGGCCTACGAGGTCGCGGGCGGGCGGGGCGGCGCTCCGGCCCGGACGGCCGCCGAGACCGGCCTGGCGGCGTTTCTCGAGGCCGACTACGAGGGGTTGCTCCGACCCAGCGTCGGCCCGACGGTCGCCCGCTCGCGGGTCGCCACGCGGCCGCCGCCGGACGTGACGTTGCGGGACCGCTACGAGCTCGACACCGGCGCCGTCGTCCGCCGGTACGAGCGCGACGGGCTCGACACCTACCACCTGATCCCGGCCGAACACCGGCTGGACGCCGACGCGACCGCGACGCTGGCCCGTGCCTACGAGCGGCTCGCTCGGGGGGCCGTCGCCGGCGGCGACCGGGCGCCGGCCCGGGCGGTCCGGTCGGTCGCCGGCGCCGATCAGCCGGTCGAGACGCTCGTCGCCGCCCTGCGGAAGCACACCACCGGGCTGGGCGTCATCGAGGACTGCTTCGCCGACCCGGCGGTGACCGACGCGTTCGTGACGGCCCCGGTCGAGGACAACCGTATCCGCGTCCGTCACGACGGGGCGACGCTCCGCACGAACGTCCGGCTGACGGCCGACGGCGCCGACGCGCTGGCCTCGCGGTTCCGCCGCTCCAGCGGCCGCGCCTTCTCGCGGGCGAGTCCGACGCTGGCCGCCACCGCCGACGCCGGCGACCGGCGGGTCCGGGTCGCCGGCGTCACCACGCCCGTCAGCGACGGCGTCGGCTTCACCTTCCGCGCCCACGACGAGTCGGCCTTCCGGCTGTCGGATCTCGTCGACAACGGGACGCTCGCCCCGGCGACGGCCGCCTTTCTCTCCGTGGCCGTCCGTCGCGGGGCGGCGACGCTCGTGGCCGGCGCCCGCGGCGCCGGCAAGACGACGCTGCTCGGGGCGCTGCTGTGGGAGCTGCCGGTCGACGTCCGGACGGTCCTCATCGAGGACACGCCGGAGCTGCCGGTCGGCGAGCTGCAGGCGGCCGGCCGGGACGTCCAGCCGCTCCGGGTCGCCACCGGTGACGGCGCCTCCATCGAGCCGACGGAGGCGCTCCGGACCGCCCTCCGGCTCGGCGACGGCGCCATCGTCGTCGGCGAGGTCCGCGGCGAGGAGGCGACGGTGCTGTACGAGGCGATGCGGGTCGGCGCGGCCGACGGGGCCGTCCTCGGGACCATCCACGGCGGGGGCGGCGAGTCGGTCCGCGAGCGGGTTGTCACGGATCTCGGGGTGCCGGAAACGGCCTTCGCCGACACGGACCTCGTCGTCACGCTCGAGGCGTACGACGACGGCGACGGCCGGCGGCGACGGCTCCGGGCGGCCGAGGAGGTGCGCCGGACCGACGACGGCGTCGGCTTCGCGACCGTCGCGACCGAGGGGTCGCTGTCGCTCGACGGCTGTCGCACCCTCGACGCGCTCGCGGGGCCGACGGAGACGGTCGCCGACATCCGGGCCGAAATCGACCGGACCGCCGACGAACTGGCCGGGCGATGTCGCTGCTGAGCCGCCTGGCCGAGCGTTCGCCTCGGGAAACGCCGCCGTCGGCGCTGGAGACGGCGGCACCGTTCCTCGACCGCGACCCCGTGGAGATCGCCGCGGCGGCCGACGGGGCCGGGCTGGCCGTCGGCCTCGTCGCGCTGCTCGCGGCCGTCGTCGCCGGGCAGCCGGCGCTGGTCCTCGTCGCCGGCGGCCTCGGCTACGGGGCGGTCGCCGCGGTCCGGGGCGGCGCCGTCGCGGCGGCCAGCGCCCGCCGGAGCCGGGCGCTCGGGGCCGCGCCCGAACTGGTCGGCCGTGCGGTCCTACAGACCCGGGTCGTCTCGACCGCCGAGGGCGCGGCGGCCTTCGCCGCCGAGACCGAGGGCCGTCTCGGCGACCGCCTCGCCGACCACGTCCGCCGCGCAAGGGGGACGCCGCGGTCGGGGCTGGGGAGCTTCGCGGCCGCCTGGCGGGAGTCGTTTCCGGCGCTGCACCGGGCGCTGACGCTCGTCGACGCCGCCGCGGGCGCCCCCGCCGAGGAGCGGGATCGCGCCCTCGACCGGGCGATGGCGGCGATACTCGACGGCACGCGCGACCGGGCGGCCGACGCCGCCGACGCCGTCCGCGGCCCGGCGACGGCGCTGTACGCCTTCGGCGTGCTCCTGCCGCTGGCGCTCATCGGCGTCCTACCGGCGGCCGGTGCCGCCGGAATCGAGGCGACGCTGCCGGCCGTCGTCGCCCTCTACGACCTCGCCCTGCCGGCCGTCCTACTCTGTGCGAGCGGCTGGCTGCTGGCGAACCGGCCGGTCGCCTTTCCGCCGTCGCCGGTCGACCGCGACCACCCCGACGTTCCGGACCGCCGCTGGCCGCCGGTCGCGGCCGGCCTCGCCGTCGCCGCCGTCGGCTGGGTCGGCGCCGGCGCCGTCCTCCCGCCGTGGACGCGGCCCGTCGCGGCCGCGGGAGCCGGCCCCGGGGTCGCGCTCGTGATCCGATACCGTCCGGTCGTTGCGGTCCGACGACGTGCCGATCGGCTCGACGACGCCCTCTCGGATGCGCTGTACCTCGTCGGCCGCCGCGTCGCCGACGGTATCGCCGTCGAGCGGGCCGTCGCCGATGCCGCCGACGAACTCGACGGCGTCGCCGGCGAGGTGTTCGAGGCGGCGGCCAGACGGCAGTCACAGCTCCGCATCGACGTCGAGGCCGCCTTCGACGGCGAGTACGGCGCCCTCGATACGGTGCCGAGCGGCCGGGCCCGCGGGGCCGCCAGGCTGCTCGGCACCGCGACGCGGGAGGGCCCGCCGGCCGGTCGGGCGCTCGTCGAGACGGCCAACCACCTCGACGACCTCCGCCGGGTCGAGCGCGAGGCCCGCCGCAATCTGGCGCAGGTCACCTCCACGCTCGGCAACACCGCGGCGTTTTTCGGCCCGCTCGTCGGCGGCGCGACGGTCGCCCTCGCCGACGCCGTCGGCACCGCCGGCGCCCTCGAGGGCGGCGCCCCGGAGACCGCCGGGCTCGGGCTCGCCGTCGGCGCGTACGTCCTGCTGCTGGCGGTGCTTCTGACGGCGCTGTCGACCGGACTCGCCCGCGGGCTCGACCGAGCGACGGTCGGCTACCGAACCGGTGCCGCGCTGCTCGCCGCGGCGGCGACGTACCTCGTCGCCTTCCGTGCGACCGCCATGGTGGCCGGAGGTTTATGAACAAAACCGCGACCAACCGACTATATGTTCGAGGCGCCACTCGACGCCTGGTACGTCTGGGTCGGGCTCGCGGCCGTCGCCGGTACGGCCGTGGGTGTCGTGACCGCGATGCCGGCCGTGCCGCCGCCGGACGCGACGGGGGCCGCCGAAACGGTCGACGCCGTCGCCGCCGGCGAACACGCCACCGTCGAGGAGCGACCACTGCCGAACGCCGAGGCGATGCGGGTCGGCGTCGACTCGCTGTCGCTCCGCGGCCCGGGCGGGACGACGCACGCCCGGTTCGGCTACGGGCCCGTGACGCCGGTTGCTGGCAACGGCCCGCTGGAGGCGGTGCTACACGGAACGCCGCCGGCACGCGCGTTCGACTCGCCGGCGGCGCTCCGGCGTGCCGCGGCTGCCGCGCGCGACCGCCGACCGCGGTGGACCGCGACCGACCGACTCGTCGTCCGGCGGATTCGCTGGGAGGGGGTCGATGTCGTCCTCGTCGGGTAGGGCGCAGACGGAGCCGCTCGCCGCCCTCGTCGCCGTCTTCGCGCTCGGCGTCGGGCTGTCGCTCTACGCCGGCGCGCTCGACGCGACGCTGCCGGCGCTGACGACCGACCGGGAGATGGCGCCGTACGCCGCCGACCGGCTCGTCGCCGAGTCGTCGGCCTTCGGCGCCGTCGTGCCGCCGCTCGAGGACCACGTCGCCCCCGCCCGGCCGACCGGATACGAGCTGAACGCCTCGCTCCGGACCGACGAGGGAGCCTGGACCGCCGGCCCCGACCGGTCGTCGGCCGCCGAGTGCGTCGACAGGTCCGTCACCGTCCGCGTCGCCCCCGGGCGCGTCCGGCCGGGGCTCTTGGAGGTGTGCGTGTGGCCCGCGGCGTGAGCACCGTCCTCGACGTGGCGGTCTGTCTGCTGCTCGTCGGGGCGGCGCTGGCGACGTTGTCCGGGATTCCACCGTCGCCGGCCGCCCAGCCGGAGGTCGACGCCGACACCGCCGCCCGGACCGTCGCGACGACGACGACCGGCGTCCCCGTCGACGGTCGGACGCGACACGGCACGCTCGCGACGCAGTTGGCGGACGCCGCCGTCGCCGGAGCGACGCTCGACGACCGCCGGCTGGTCGAGACGGCGTACGACGAGGCGGTCGCCGACGCAACGGAGGCGGAAACCGACGACCGGGTGTTCGTCACCGCCACCTGGGAACCCTACCCAGACGCGACGGTCTCCGGCCGTCTCAACGCAGGACGCCGTCCCCCCGACAGTGCCGACGTGGCCGCGACGACCCTCGTCGTCGACAGCGGCGTCGACGCGCCGACGGCTTCGACGTTCGACGCGCTCGCCCGCGAACTCGCGGCCGCCGTCGTCGACAGGCTGTTCCCGCCGCGACGCACCCGCGCGGCGCTCGTCGACCCGCGGACGTCGGCCCGGGCTGCGACACGCTATCGGACCGCGGCCGCCCGGCTCGGGGTCGACGTCGACCGGGCGGTCGCCGACGCCGACGCCGCCGCGGCCAACGAGGCACTTGCCGCCGGGCTCGCTTCCCGGTTCGAGCCGGAGCTCCGCGACCGGTACCGGACGCCGGAGGCGGCCGCCGCCGCGCTCACGGCCGACGAGGTCGAGATCGTCGTCAGGCGGTGGGACCGATGAACGACCGGGCCCGGGTCCCGTTCGCGCTCGTCGGCGTCCTCGTGCTCGTCTCGAGTACGACGCTGGCGGCGACGGTCGTCACCGACGACCCCTCATCGACCCTCGCGGTCGACCGTGCCATGAACGGCGCGACGGACGAGACGGTGACGACCCTGCGGACCGCGGCGGACGACGCGGCGACCCGGACGGCGTCGAACCCGGTCACCGTGCCGGCGAACACGACCGCCGGCCGCGCCCTCGACGAGGACCGCCCGTTCCGGGACGCGCTCCGGCTGCGCATCTACCTGCTGGCCCGGGACCGCCTCGAGACGGTCGCGGTGCGCCGCGGCGGCGTCGTCGCGAACGCCTCTCTCCCGCCGGTCGCGCCGACGACGGAGGGCTACCGGTCGGCGATCGAGCGCGTCCGCGTCGAACGAGCCGGCCCGAACGGGACGGCCCTGCGCGTCGAGATACGCGGCGTCCGGCTGACCGGCACCCACGAGGGCCGGACCGTCGCAAGCGAGGAGCTGTCGCCGACGTTCGTGGTCGCGAACCCGGCGCTGCTGCAGCACGACCGGACCGAGCGCTTCGAGCGGCGGGCGAACGCGCCGGTCACCCGCCCCGGCCTCGCCCGGCGGCTCACCGCCCGGCTCCATCCGATCGCGTGGACCCGCGGCTACGCACAGTACGGCGGGGCGCCGATCGCGAACGTCGTCGGGACCCGCCACGTCGAGTTGGCGACGAACGACGGCCTGCTGGCCGAACAGCGGGCGGCCTTCGGAACGGCCGACCCCGAAGGCGACCGCGGCGTCGCCGCCGCTGCCGGCCGGGTCGCGACGGAGGACCTCGTGGCAGGGACGGCGATCAACGATCGATGGACGGACGTGGTCCTCCCGAAACCGGACGGGTCGGACTCGGCGGCGTCGCGCCGGCGCCGGGGCACCTGGCGCGAGTCGCCGACCGACCCGTCGGTCACGGTCGGCGTCAACGGCTCCGCCGACCGGGCCTTCGCGGACGTCGTCGGCATCGACGGCGACGACGAACTCGCCCGTGCCGTCGAGCGCGCCCACACGGTCCAGGCACGGACCGTCGTCGAGACCTCCCGTCGCGGGAGCGACGTCCGGCGGACCGGGCCGCCGGGCGGCTCGTGGCGCCTCGTCGGCGAGCGGACCACGCGCCGCGTGACGCTCGAGCCGGCGGCGGGCCGGCCGCCGACCGCCCCCGGCTGGGAGACCAGAGACGGTGCATCGTTCCGGGCCACCGAGACGGAGACGACGACGCGGTCGTGGCGCCGCGGCGACGAGCGGACGACGACGACGGCTGTCGTCGAGCGAACGTACCGCGTTCGCGTCGCCGTCCAGGCGCGGACCGCACCGGTCCGGGGCGCCCCGCCCGGCGCGCTCGACGGGGCGCTGTCGGGGGCGACCGACCGGGCCGTCGACGCCGCCGCCGCGGAGGCCGGCGGCCTGGAGGGAGCCGCCAGGCGGGCGGTCGCCGGCGGCGACGTCTCGGCGACGGCGAACGCGACCGCCGACCCGACGGTCGAGCGGGCGGCCGTCGAGGCCGATGTCCGGGCGCTCAGAGAGCGGACCCGGGCGTTCTCGACGACCGTCCCGGCAACCGACCTGGCGACGGGCCGCGCCAACCCGCCCCGGCGGCTCCACGAAGACCTGACCGCCCGCCGCGACCGGCTGCGCGGCGAGGCCGACCGGTCGGCCGCCGAGCGGGCCCACGTGGCGGCGCGTGCGGCGTACCTCGACGCCCTCGAGGGACGCCTCGAAACGCGGGCGGAGCGACACGGAGAGGTGAACCGGGGCGTCGGCGACGAACTCGCCGACCACGTCGATCCGGCCCGGCTCGACGGCGCCCTTGCGGCCCACCGGGCGGCCTCGCGGTCGCCGTCGAGAACCTACGAGGACCCGGCCGGGAACCTCTCGCTGGCCGTCGAGACCGGGCCGTCGTACCTCCCTTCCAGCCCGGTCCGCCGCGACCGCATCGACGCTCGCGGCGAGGGAACCATCCACCCGCTCGCGACCCGGAATCTGAACGTCTTCGCGTCCCCGCACGGCCAGGTCGTGAAGTCGATCTTCGACCGGCTGCCGATCCTCGGCGAGAGGACCGTCTCGCTCGCGACGGCCGCGCAGGTGCTGGCCGAGATGGACGGCGACGAGCGTCGGGACGATGCCCTGCGGGCGGAGGTGGCGCGTGCGAACCGCCACGTCCGGGGCGAGCTGATCGCCGCGATGACCGCCGAGGGCGTGTCGGAGTCGGCGGCGCGGGCGGCGCTGGAGACCGACGCGTCGACGGCCGCCGAGGCGAAGGCGCTCGCCGACGGCTCGGCGACCGACCGGGCCCTGTCGACGACCGACGGCGCCGCCGGGGCGCTGAAGGACGAGATTCGGAAGGGACTGGAGTCGGCCGCCAAAGCGCGCCTCGAGGCGGCGATCGAGGACGGACGGCGGCGGGCGCTCGGCAAGCGGGCCGGCTCGCTGCCGGCCGGACTGCCGCTCGCGCCGCCGCTGACCGGCTGGTACGCGACCGCCAACGTCTGGTACGTCGAGACCGCCGGCACCTACGAGCGGTTCGTCGTCCGGAGCGACCGCGGCGACGCCCGGGGACCGACCGTCTACGTCCGGGAGGGACGGGTGTCCCGGCTCGACCACGGCGACCGACGGCTGCGGCTCGGCCGCGACGAGCACGTCTCCTTCCGGACGGAGACGGCCGTCGTGGTGGTGGTCCCGCCCGGCCGGAGCGGCGTCGGCGACACCGACGGCGTGGCCGACGAGCGCTCGCCGGGGTGGCCGCCGGACGGGGAGGGCGACCGGTGACCGGTGACCGGCCGCTCCGCCGTCCGCCCGCGAGGCGACCCCGACGTGCGACCGGGAGCCTTAGGGGCCGAGCCGCCGAAGCGCCGTTCAACGAGTCAGAATGTTCCACGAAATCACCGACGACCCCGGCGCGAAGACGCCGGCGGAGCTCCAAGAGTTGTACGAGGCAGAACTGCTGGCCGTCGTCGACCGGTACGGCCTCGAGGCCGTGGCGGCGGCGTCGGACGTCGACGAGGCGACGCTGTGCGCGCTCCGCGACGGCGACTCGCCGGAGCTGGAACTGGAGCTGGAACTGGAGGCCGCCGCGTCCGTGCTGGCGGTGGCCGACGACGCGCCGGACGCCGACACCATCGCGACGGTCTCACGGGACGCCCTGCTGATGGGCATGACGACGGCGGTACTCGACGTCGAGGCCGTCGCGTCCGGGCTCGACGGCGAGCTCGAGGCTCGCGAGGTACAGTCGAAAATCGAGGGCCGGTTCCCGATGACCCTCGAGGAGTTCGCGCGTCTCCATCGGTACATCGAGAGCCGGACCTGACGATGCGGGTCGCGATACTCGGCTGCGGCTACGTCGGCTGCGAACTCGCCCGGCAGCTCCGGCCGGCCCACGACGTCGTCGGCGTCCGCCGCTCGGAGACGGGGCTGGCGGCCGTCGAGGCGACCGGCGCCGAGGCGGTGCGGGCGGACGTGACCGACCCGGCGGCGCTCGAGCGGGTTCCGGACGCCGACGCGCTGGTCTTTGCGGCCTCCTCCGGCGGCCGGGGCGCCGAGGCCGCCGAGCGGGTCTACGTCGACGGCCTGCGGACGACCATCGAGGCGTTCGGCGCCCGCGAGTCGCCGCCCGAGCGGCTCGTCTACACCTCGAGTACGGGCGTCTACGGCGACCACGACGGCGGCTGGGTCGACGAGGCGACGCCGCTCGACCCGACGACGGCCCGGACCGCTACCGGCTGGACCGGTACCTCGAGGGGCCCGTCACCGAGGGGTACCTGAACATGATCCACCGCGACGACGCGGCGGGGGTCGTCCGGTTCATGCTCGAGTCGACCGACGAGGAGCTGCTACTGGCGGTCGACGACGAGCCGGCCGACAAGTGGGCCTTCGCCGACTGGCTGGCCGACGCCTGCGGCGTCGAGCGACCCCCGAAGCGGACGAAGGCCGAGCGGCTCGAGGACGACCTCTCGGCGGCCGCCCGGCGCCGCATCCGGACGAGCAAGCGCTGCTCGAACGACCGGCTCCGGGCGCTCGGCTACGAGTTCCGGTATCCGACCTACCGGGAGGGCTACCGCCCGGCCGTCGAGACGCATTTTTAAAACTGTTCCGCCCGAAGAAACTATTGTAACGGGGAAAAAGTGTGGTGTATGTACGGCCAGGTGTCCGGCAACCCCGCGGCGGTCGGCGGCCGGCCGGTCGAGGTGGTGCTCCAGCGGCCGGTGCTGCTGATCGCGACCGTCGCCGCGGCTGCCGTGGTGCTGGCGACGGGGGTGTACCTCCTGCGGCGGTTCACCGCGCCGGCGGGCGAGCAGTTCGTCGCCGCCCTCGAGGAACTCGAGGAGGTGGTCGTCCTGATGCACCCGACCCCGGACCCCGACGCGATGGCCTCGGCGATGGCCGTCGCGATTCTCGCGGAGTCGGTCGACACCGACGCGACGATACAGTACCCCGGAAAGATCCGCCGCTCGGAGAACCGAGCCTTCGAGGCGGTACTGGAATGTGAGTTCGACCGCATCGTGACCGACATCGACCTCGCGGCCGACGAGGTCGTCCTCGTCGATCACAACGAACCCCGCGGGTTCACGGGTGCCGACGGAGTCGACCCGTATGCGGTCGTCGATCATCACCCCGGCGACGGCGAGGGCCGGGCGTTCACCGACGTCCGCCCGGGCCACGGCTCGTGTTCGAGCATCCTCGCGGAGTACCTCGCCGACAGGGGCCACGGGGACACCGGCGACCGGCCGCTGCCGTCGCGGCTCGCGACCGGCCTGCTGTACGGCATCCAGTCGGACACGACGTCGTTCACGCGGGGCTGTGTGAAGTCGCGGGCGATACGTCGCCGCCGCGACGACGGCGGCGGGCCGTTTCTCGTCAGTCACGTCGGCAGCATCGGCGCCAGGGAGTCCCTCTCGGCGGCCGCGGACGAACTCATCCGGCTCGAAGGGATCACCGCGGTCGTCGTCACCGGCGAGAAAAACGGGGAGCTGCACGCCTCCGGCCGGTCGCAGGACGACCGGGTTCACATGGGCAAGACCCTCGAGGTCGCCTTCGACGACCTTCCGGACGCCAGCTTCGGCGGTCACTCCCGGATGGGCGGCGGTCGGGTTTCGCTGCCGGGCGGCGGGCGGACGAACCCGCCCGAGCTGGCCACCGACGGCGGCTCGACCGAACTCCACGCACAGCTGTTCGCGGCGATGAACGGCGAGCTTTGACATCCTCCCCGCCCTGAAGGACGAGGATTCCAGCGCGGGACAGCGGGCCGGTCCCGTGTCCCCGCTGGCAACTTCTCGCTTGCCGGATAGGGTCCGGCGAGGCGATACCGGGTTCGTGCGCGATACGTCGGCCCCGCGAGGGGTGTGGCGTATTGTGCGTCCGTTCGGACGCGGTATCCGCTTGCACCGTGCATCCCGTTCGTCTCGGAGAGACGGCGGGGATGCCCCCGGTCGCGGGTTTCCCCGCGTCCGGGCACGGGCCGTGCCATCGGCCTGCCTGCCCTTCGTGGCCACGGCCTCGGTGACGCCCTCTCGGGAACGGTGTGGTGGCCTTCGTCGTCCAGGCGGACCCCAATCCAACCGCCAGTTTTTGCTCGTTGTGCTTGCCCTACGATATGCTGTCGAGGGGCTTAATCCCGGCGGTTGTGGCGGAGTTGTCGGATTCATCCCCACCCTGAAGCGCGGGGCTTTCTTCTCGAACTTCCGTAACCACCGGGCTGCCGGGTGTCCCGCCCCGGCGGAGCGCCGTCGTCCCCGTGCCTCCGTCGGCCGGGAGGCGGCTCCCGCCGCCGCGGCGTTTTTGTGCGCGACTCGTGTAACGGCCGATATGGCGACCAGGTCGGCGACGTGGGCGTACCGGGACCGCTTCCACGAGCGGTTCGCCCGGACGTACTTCCGCCGGTTCGGTGACCGTCTCGTCTCCTCGGTCGGCGTCGGCACGTACCTCGGCGACGCGACCGACGCCGTCGACGAGCGGTACCACGAGGCGGTCGTCGAGGCGCTGGACAGCGGGATCAACGTCGTCGACACCGCCGTCAACTACCGTCACCAGCGCTCCGAGCGGGTCGTCGGCCGCGCGGTCGAGGCCGCCGACGTCGACCGCGCGGCGGTCGTGCTGGCGACGAAAGGTGGCTTCGTCCCCTTCGACGGCGAGCGGCCGCGGGACGCCGCCGCCTACATCGAGTCGGAGTACGTCGCCCCTGGAATCGTCGACGCCGACGACCTCGTGTCGGGCAACGCGATCACCCCCGGGTTCATCGGGTGGAGCCTCGATCGGTCGCTGTCGAATCTCGGCGTCGATTCGGTCGACCTCTACTACGTCCACAACCCGGAAGCGCAGCTGGCCCGCTTCGACCGCGAGACGGTGTACGACCGCCTGGAAGACACCTTCACCCGACTCGAGGAGCGGGCGGCAGCCGGCGACATCGGGCACTACGGCGTCGCCACCTGGGAGGCGTTCCGGGTGCCACGGGACCACGACAGGTACCTCTCGCTGCCGGAGGTGGTGTCGCGGGCCCGGACGGCCGCCGACCGCGCCGGGACGACCGGCACCCACTTCCGGGCCGTCCAGCTGCCGTTCAACGTCCACATGGCCGACGCCTTCACCCTCTCCATTCACGAGTCGGCCGACGGTACCCAGAGCGCGCTGCGGTTCGCCGACGAGGCCGGTCTCGACGTCTTCGCCTCCGCGCCCATCCTGCAGGGCGACCTGGCCGAGCCGGGCGGGATGCCGGCGGTCGTCGAGACGGAGCTGACCGGCGACACGCCCGCCCAGCGAGCCATCAACTTCGCCCGCAGCGCCCCCGGCGTCACCGCGGCGCTCGTCGGCACCGGCTCTCCCGAACACGTCGCCGAGAACGTCGGCGCCGGCGAACACCCGCCGATGGGGGCCGACGCCTTCGACGCGGTGTTCGAGTAGCGGCACCGACCCGTGGGGGGCGGACGGCCGTCCCGCCTCACCCCTCGTCGTCCGTTTCCGGGTCGAATAGAACCAGCTGGCGATCATCGAGGGCCGCGCGACGCTCGCCCGCGACACCGGCGACCCGGAACACTTCGACGCCATCGAGGCGGCGGCCGACCGGATGGACGAGATGCTGTCGGAACTGCTGCGGCTCACCCGACGAGGCGAACTCGTCGGCGAGCGGTCGGACGTCGACCCGGCGGACGTTGCCCGGTCGACCTGGAACGACCGCGAACTGGATTCGGCGACGCTGGAGGTTGCCGCCTCACGGACGCTCTCGTACGTCCCCTTGTTGCCATGGAATCACATCCCTAAGCCGAAGGGATGTTTTAATTGGATTCGGCTTCTGATGATCGTTAGTTGTGACAGACAGCATTCGCGTTTCTGTCGTTCAACTCGACGAGTACGGTCCGTGGACCGTCGAGCCGGCACCGCGACGAGAGACGGATCTCCAGGCGCTGCAGGCGCGTCTGTACGCTG
>PXSC01000020.1 GCA_003023535.1 Halobacteriales archaeon QS_9_70_65
CGACGACGGCGACGAGCGCCGCGAGGTGACCTTCGACGTCGTCGTCCGCGACCGGGAGGGCGAGCCGCTCGTCGTGGCGACGCTCGAGGAGGGCCGCGACCCGACCGGCGCCGCCGCCGTCGAGTCGCTGGTGACGAACGTCTCGGATTTCTGTGCGGCCAACGACACCGTCGCCGCCGCCTTCGTGGTCACCGCCAGCTACTTCGAGGCCGACGCCACGGAGTTGGCGCGGGAGGCCACGTCCAAGAGCCTCCTGAGCCGCGGGCGGTACCGGAGCTTCGTCAGCCTCGCCCGGAAGAACGGCTTCCACCTCTGTCTGGTCGAGGGCCGGGAGTCGCCGCCCTACATGACGCTGCCCGAGTTGTGAAACCCCCCGGAGTCGGCCGAACGCGAGCGCAGAACGAGCCTCAGTTTTAGCCTTCGATCTCGGGGACTTCGTCGATCTTCATCCCTTCGAGCTTCTCGACGATCTCGTCGAGGTCCGCGTCGAGGTCGCTGACGAACCCCGCGGTGTCCTCCGTCGTGATGGCGCCCTGGCTCGACGGCTCGATGAGGTTTTCCTCCTCGAGAACGCGAAGCGAGTAACGGACCTTGTGGTGCGGGTACCCCGTCTCGTTCGACATCTTGACGATGCCGATCGGCTCGTTTTCGATCACCATCCGCAGCACCTGTAGATGGCGCTCCAGCATGTCTACTTCCTTCTCAAGTCGGTCTATCATGGCACTTGTTAACTTGTGTTTACTCGATTTAAATGTTGTTGTCTGTCTTACCCGTCGAGCGTCGGTGCTCGCTGCTCCCGAGCAGTTCGAGGGGAGGACATATAGCCCTTGTGACCGCGACGCACGAACCGCGGACCATGGCGGCCGACGGCGCGCTGGCCGGTCGCTCCGGGCCGGACGCGGCACCGCGGCACCGGGGCGGCAGGGCGGCAGGGCGGCGGGGCGGCCGGTATCGAAATCTGTTTACCCCGCTGGTCGGTACGTCGCGCCGATGACCGTAACGATCGTCGGTTCGCAGCTCGGCGACGAGGGGAAGGGCGGCATCGTCGACGTCTACGGCGACGCCGCCGACGTCGTCGTGCGGTACCAGGGCGGCGACAACGCCGGCCACACCGTCGTCCGCGACGGCCAGGAGTACAAGCTTTCGCTGGTGCCATCGGGGGCGGTCCGGGGGAAGACGAACGTCCTCGGCAACGGCTGCGTCGTGAACCCGGGGACGCTGTTCGAGGAACTCGACGCGCTGCGCGAGCGGGGGCTGGACCCCGACGTCCGGGTCGCCCGTCGGGCCCACGTCATCTTCCCGTACCACCGGGTACTGGACGGCATCGAGGAGGAGGTCAAAAGCGAGACCGACAGCGAGGTCGGCACCACCGGCCGCGGCATCGGCCCCACCTACGAGGACAAGGCCGGCCGCCGGGGAATCCGGGCCGGCGAGCTCGCCGACCCCGAGATCCTCCGGGACCGGCTGGAGTACGTCGTCCCGCAGAAGCGCGCCCTCGCCGAGGAGGTCTTCGGCGTCGAGGCCGGCGAGGCGTTCGACCTCCACGGCAACTACCCGTACGTCACCTCCTCGACCCCGACCGCCGGCGGCGCTGCCGTCGGGGCCGGCGTCGGCCCGGCCGTCGTCGGCGACGGCGAGGTCGTCGGCGTCGTGAAGGCCTACCTCTCGCGGGTCGGCAGCGGCCCGATGCCGACGGAGCTGGCCGGCGTCGAGGGCGACACCCCCGGCTACGACGGCGACGGCGACCCTGCCGAGGAGGAGCTGGCCGACCACATCCGCGAGGCCGGCGGCGAGTACGGCACCGTCACCGGCCGCCCCCGGCGGATCGGCTGGCTCGACGTCCCGATGCTCCGCCACGCCGCCCGGGCCAGCGGCGTCACCGGCCTCGCCGTCAACCACGTCGACACCCTGGCCGGTCTCGAAGAGGTAAAAGCCGGCCACGCCTACGACCTCGACGGCGAGACCATCGAGACCGTCCCGGCGACGACCGAGCGGTGGGCCGACTGCGAGCCGGTCTTCTGGAGCTTCGACGGTTGGCCGGACGTCGATTGGGCGGCCGTCGCCGAGACGGGATACGACGCCGTTCCCGACAACGCGCGGGCCTACCTGGAGTACATCGCCGACGAGGCCGGCGCCCCCATCTACGCCGTCGGCGTCGGCCCCGACCGCGAGGAGACCGTCGTCGTCGAGAAGCCGTTGTAAACCCACTTTTTGCACGAGAACACGGGTCGCGCGCTGTCCGGCGCGCGACACCGGTTCTCGGCAAAAACGTGGGGGAATATGCGCGCTGCGTGGTCGTTCGAGAGGCGCTCTGCGCCTCTCGTGATGACGAGAGAGCTCCGCTCTCTCGAACCACGGCGGAGCCGCCACGTCCATTTCGCTCGCTCGTCGCCGGGAACCGCTCGGCGCGCGCTGCGCGCCTCACGGATGCGGTGAAACATTGAACGGTCAATATGGACAAGACACTTACCAGAATCGGGTTATAGATAGGGTATGGCGGCCAAGCCGACACCGGCGTATATCACCGCGACGGTCGCCGCGACGGTTCTGGGAGCCGCTGGGGTGTGGCTTCCGTGGGTTCGCAAGCGCCCAGTCGGCTATAGAGATGGCCAACCACTCTACACCATGGAATACGTGTCAGGCGTGGAAGCAGGCCTCCGTGGTATCGACCCTTTCGTCGTTTTGCTCGTCGTGGCCGTCGTCGTCGTGGTAGCGCTGACCCGATACGGAAACTGGCGACCGGATATTGCGCTCATCGGTGCTGGTGGACTGTTACTCGTGGTGTTCGGCAACATCTTCCACAGTTACTGGTCGGTCGAGCGGTATGCAGTCGAATCTGGATTGTACCTTCTGCTCTTCAGCGGTCTCCTCTACGTTCTCGTAGGGGCAGGTACAATTCTCAAACGGCGTGTGACGACCAGTCCAGATGATGATCCTGACGCGCGAATCGAATAATTCGCACGGTCTATGACACGGCTGCTTCTCACTCAGAAGCCAAAACAAAAGCGCGATCACTGTCCGCCGAGGGGACGTCCGTCAGGTCGTCCCCGAGGCGGTTCCCGGCGACGAGCGACCGGAGGGAGCGAGTCGCCGTAGCGCGCGCGGACTGACGCGGGCCGAAGGCTCGCGGAAGGAGCACGCGCGCATATTTTCCCCACGTTTTTGCCGCGAGCCGGTGTTCGCCGCCTTCCGTGTTCGGCGCGTCCGCGCCGAACCGCCGGAGCGTGCAAAAAGTGGGTTACTATCGTATGCCGGGCACGCGGCGCTGGAGCTTCAGGGCCCCGTTCATCAGCTTCGCGTACAGCCGGTGGGGCACCCCGGGCGGGTTCGTCATGCCGAGGCGCTTCTGGACGGCGACGGTCTGGGGCTCGGTGTACTTCATCAGGCCGTGTTCACCGTGGCGGCGCCCGATACCGGAGTCCTTCATGCCACCCATCGGTGCGTCCAGCGCCACCCAGGCGGCCGCGTAGGACTCGTTGACGTTGACCGTGCCGGTCTCGATACGCGTCGCCATCTCCCGGCCGCGGTCGAGGTCGTCCGTCCAGATCGAGGCGTTCAGCCCGTAGTCGGAGTCGTTGGCCCGCTCGACGACGTCGTCGGTGTCGCTCCACTCGTAGATGCCGACGACGGGGCCGAACGTCTCCTCGGTACACAGTGTCATCGACTCGTCGACGTCCGTCAGGATGGTCGGCTCGTAGAAGTACGGCCCCATGTCGGGGCGGGCGGTGCCGCCGGTCAGCACCGTCGCGCCTTCGGCCTTTGCCTCTTCGACGTGGTCGGTCACCTTCTCCAGCTGTCGTTCGGAGACGAGACTCCCCATGTCGACGTCGTGGCTGTAGTCGGTGCCGAGTCGCATCGACTCGACGGCGTCGACGAACCGCTCGAGGAACCGGTCGTAGACGTCCTCGTGGACGTACAGCCGCTCCAGGGAGATGCACAGCTGGCCGGCGTTGGTGAAACAGCCCCGGATGAGCCCCTCG
>PXSC01000021.1 GCA_003023535.1 Halobacteriales archaeon QS_9_70_65
CGTGGTGGTCGAAGACGGCGTCCCGCACCGTCCGGCGGACCTCCCCGGCCCGGTCGTTGGGCACCTTCACGCGGTGCTGACGGCCCTGGATCTCGACGACGACCCGGGTCGCGACGCTGCCGTCCTCGAAGTCGAGATCCGTCAAGCTCCCGTAGTCGAAGATCTCGAAGTCCTCGTTCCAGACGGCCGGGCCGACGTGTTTGAACAGCTTCGCGTCGGTGACGACCAGCGTGAGGTCGTTGAACCGGAACCGCCCGGCGACGGATTCCTCGCGGTCGACGACGCCGGTCGTCCGGAGGATGCCCTCGAGCACCGCCTCGACGACCGTCTCGGCCGCCTCCGCGGGGACGGTGAAGCTCCGCTCGTCGTCGAGCGTCTCCAGCCGGACGGTAGCCTTCCGGCGGCCGGCGTCGACCGCGAGCCGACGGGCGTCGTGACCGTACGATTCGATGCTCTCGTCGGAGAGCAGCCCCTCCGAGCGGTAGAGGTACGTCGTCGTCACCGCCACGATCAGTGCGTCGCCGCCGCCGATGTCGACGGTTTCGACGACCGGTTCGTCGCCGACCGCCTCCAGCAGTTACGTTCGGGTGAGCCCGGGTGGCTTAGCTGGACATAGCGCCGCACTCATAGGGTTACGAGGCGGCACCCGCGGTGTCCCGAGACGTCGCCTGCGTCTCGTACCTGAGACATGCGGAGATCGAGGGTTCGGAGCCCTCCCCGGGCATGTTCTCACGAGACCGCGAGCGCCAGCGAGCGGCACGCGTGAGAACATGCCCGTCGGGGCTCCGAAGCAGACGAGTCGCGCGCAGCGAACGGAGTGAGTGAGCACGTCTCCGGCGTGGTTCGGAGCCCTCCCCGGGCACTGCCATTTCACGTGGGGGGCAACGGCGGCGAGCGGCAGCGCCGGTCGACCTCGCCGGAAGACATATGCCCCGACAGCGAACAGGCGGCGAACGAGAATGCCCTCCAGACGTGCGCTCCTCCGAACGCTTCCCTTGTGTGTCGCGGCCGCCGGGTGCGCCGGCCCGTCCGGTGGGTCGGGCGAGCGGCCGGAACTCCCGGTCGGCGACCGGTTCGAGACCGACGACGGGCGCGCCGTTCGCGTCGCCGACGCCGTCGTGCACCCGTCGGTCGCCACCGTGGAGGCCATCTCACATCACCGCTACGAACGGGTCACCGACGCCGGCGACGACCAGTACCTCTCCATTCTGGTCTCCACGACGGGCTTCGAGCCGGGACCCGGCGGGTGGGAGCGGTCCGACGAGCCAATCGACCTCCCGCTTGCCGTCGAGGCGGACGGCACGCGGCACGACCGGGTGATACCGGTCGGGTTCGACGAGCGGCCCGACCGGGACCGCGTCGCGGTTCGGGTGCCGGTGGCCGACGTTCCGGATGCCCGCGTCGTCTGGGAGCGGGACGGCGGCCCGCGGCCCGGGTGGCAGCTGCCGGACGACGTCGTAGACGACCTCGCCGCGAGCCCTCGATTCGAGGTCGAGCGGTTCGACGTCCCGGACCGGGTCGGGGCCGGCGAGACGTTCGAGGCGACGGCCGAGGTGCGAAACGTCGGCAATCGTGCCGGCCGGTTCCTGGCCACGCTCGGCGCGAAACGCGGGTCGCTCGGCGTCCCCGAGTCCGACGTCTCGATCGGCGTCGGGGCGACGGGGACGCTTCGGGAGTCGATCACGGCATCCGGCGGCGGCGACCGGCCGATTCGGGTCGTCCTCGACTGGGGCGCCGGCCGGCGCGAACGCACCGTCACCGTCGAGGACGGCGGGTGACCCCCGCGAGCGACACGGACCCGTTCGGCCGACCGACGGAACGCGGCCGGCGGCCCCGAGCGCCGGGCCCTCCCGACCGGAACGCACACCACGACGGCGGCCCGACCAGACGACGTGAACGTCCTCGTCGCCGGCGGGTCGGGGTTCGTCAGGCGGGCGCTCTGCCGCGTGCTCGCCGCGCGCGGCCACGACGTCACCGCGGCCTCGCGGTCGCCCGACCGGGCGGCACTGCCGGACGACGTCGCGACCGCCGCCCTGGACGTGACCGACGACGACGTCGACGGGGCGGTCGAGGGACACGACGTCGTCGCGAACCTCGTCGCGCTTCCGGCGCACGTCCGGCCGGTCCGGAGCCACGAGACGGTCCACGCGGGCGGAACCCGCCGGCTGGTCGCCGCCGCCGAGCGGACCGGCGTCGAGCGGTTCGTCCAGATGAGCGCCCTCGGGGTCGCGGCCGGCGTCGACACCGCCTACTTCCGGGCGAAGCGACGCGCCGAGCGGGCGGTGCGGGCGGCGGCCCCCGAGTCGGTCGTCTACCGACCGTCGATCGTCTTCGGCGACGGCTGTGCGTTCGTGCCGTTCCTCGAGCGGGCCGTCCCGCCGGTCGTCCTGCCGCTGCCGGCCGGCGCCGGGCGGCTCCACCCGATGTGGGTCGGGGACCTCGCGCCGATGCTGGCCGACGGCGCCGTCGGCCCCGGGCACGCGGGGAAAACGTACCGGCTCGGCGGCCCCGAGGTACTGACGTTCGCCGAGACCGTCCGGCGGGTCGTCGGCGACCGCGTCGTCGTCCCGGTGCCCGGCGCGGTCGCGGCCGCCGGTGCCGCCGTCGCCGATGCCGTCCCCGGCGTCCCCGTCGGGCGCGACCAGTACCGAGCGCTGCGACACGACGACGTCGCCGTCCCGAACGACGTCTCGACGTTCGGCGTCGCCGCCGACGACCTCCTGACGCTGGAGGCGTACGTCGACGGTCGGTGAGGAGTACGGTCGGCCGTGTGCCCAAGTGGATGCGGCCCGTAAGCGCGTCCGATGCGATCGAAATCCGGTTCCGAGGGAGGCGGAGAGAACGCCCGAGCGATCGCGGAGGTAGGAGCGAAGGTCGGCGCCGCGGTCGGCGGCCGCGTCGGCCCGGTGACGACCGGCGTCACCTCCGGGCTCGGCGGTGCCGTCGGCTACCTCGCCGGCGCCGCCGTCGACGAGGTGTACGACGCCGCCGACGGCCGGGCGATGACGGACGGCGGCCGGCCGAACGAGGGCGGCGTCGCGATCGACGTCAGCGGGCCCGACGACTGACGCACACGGACGGTCAACCGTCCCCGCCGGCCAGCGCCGCGACCGGGTTGCCGGCGCCCGACAGGACGCAGCCGAGAAGCGCGAGGTACGTGACGAGTCCCCAGAAAGGGACGCCGAGCAGCCGCGGCGCGGTCCGGACGGCGACCAGCCCGCCGGCGAGGACGACCCCCGCTCCGGCGACCGGGACGCCGCGGCGCTCCCAGAGGCCGAGCGCCCGCGACGGAACCCGGAGGAAGACGACCTCGACGGCGACGGCGACGACGACGCCGGCCGCGGCGGCGCCCGGGTCGAGCAGTCGCCCGATCCCGACGGTCGCCGCCGCGATTCCGACGAGACCGGCGAGACCGCCGACCGCGAGCAGTCCGTCGCGGTGCTCCGGCCGCACGCCCCGCGGTTCGGACGACGACGACAAGACGGTTCCGGCGACCGCTCCCGGCAACGTGTAGTCACGCGAGAGCCGGTCGTTCAGCCGGCGCCGGGTGAGATTTCGAACGGGACCGACCGCTCGCGCAGCGAGGCCGAGCGAGCGCGAGGAGCGACGCGGGGAGCGACGACACGTGAGCGTGGGTCGGACGGCGGCTCACGGAGCCGTCGTTCGTCATCCCGGAGGAGCGAAGCTCTTCCGTAGATCGCGGATCTCCGATCCGCTCACTCCCGGAAATCGCTGATTGCCGGAGACGGCGAGGCCGACCGATCGAAGGGAGGGAGGCCTCGGAACGAAGCGAGCGGGAGGAACGACGTAAGGAGCGACGACACGGGAGTGCAGCGAGCCAGAGCCGTCGAGCGCGAGGGGGCTTCCGTACCGGTCACGGTCACCGACGGCAACTGAGGTTCGTATCCGAACGATACCTGAGACGACAGCTACGGCCGCTTGCGCTCGAGGTCGCTGCCGCAGATCCGACAGCGGTCGTGGTCGTCGTCGAAGGTCCGGCCGCAGCCCTGACACTGGAAGTTCCAGTCGCGGCGCTCGTCGATACCGTCCTGGGCGATGACGTCGACGTCGACGTCGAGGCTCTCGGCGACGTTCTGCATGGCGTAGTCGTCGGTGACGAGCGTGGCGTCGAGCTCGAAGGCCGTCGCCAGCAGCCGGCGGTCGGTGCGGGAGAGGGTGTCGGCGTCGCCGGTCTCGCCGGCGGCCCGGTCGACGCGGTCGACGCTCTCGGGGTCGGGGATGTGGACCCGCATCCCCGAGCCCTCCAGGGCGTCGAACCGGTAGCCGGCCTCGTCTTCGAGCTCCTCCCGGACGAGCGGGATGGTGGCGACGGACTCCTCGGTCGTGAAGTCGTGGATGAACGCCGACGAGTCGAGAACCTGCATCGAGACTCAGCGGTCGACGACGACGGCGTCCTTCACCGCCTGCACGCGGCCGACGGAGACGAGATAGTGGCCGTGGTCGTCGCGCGGGAAGTCGGGGTCGACGGTGGCGGTGGCCGGGTCGACGACCAGGTTCCGTAGCGTCCCGGTTTTGAGGTCCATCGTGATGTTGTACAGCGTCCCGAGGCTGGCGCCGTCCGAGCCCATTACCTCCTTGTCGGAGAGGTTCTCGGCGAGTATGTCCGGCATGCCTGCCGCTTGCAGGCCCCCCGGTATCAACGTTCGGGTGGCCGCGTCGGTTGACGGGGTAGCGTCCAGGTACGTAATCGAGGGAGATAAAACGGGAGAAAGTCTGGCGCTTTCAGCCCACCGGGAGTCAGTCGATCGGCCGGCAGAAGCTGGCTCGTCGACCGGTGTCCGCTCGAACGCCGGCGTCGGCGGCGAGCCGACAATGAAACCGTTTTATGCGCCGGCGGACGAGAGACACGTAGAGAGGAGAGTTTCTATGTCCGACGCCGACGCGACCGACGCCGGGGAGATCGTCTCGCTACGGACGCCGATCGTCGCCGTGCTGGGCCACGTCGACCACGGGAAGACGAGCCTGCTGGACGAGGTCCGTGGCTCGGCGGTGACGGCCGGCGAGTCCGGCGCCATCACCCAGCACATCGGCGCGACGGCGGTGCCGCTGGACACCATCTCCGACATCGCGGGGGGGCTCGTCGACCCCGACGACTTCGATCTGCCCGGGCTGCTGTTCATCGATACGCCCGGCCACCACTCATTCTCGACGTTGCGGTCCCGCGGCGGCGCCCTGGCGGACATCGCGGTCCTCGTCGTCGACGTCAACGACGGCTTCCAGCCGCAGACCCTGGAGGCCGTCGACATCCTCAAGCGAACCCAGACACCCTTTATCGTCGCGGCCAACAAGATCGATACCGTCCCGGGGTGGAACCCCGATCCCGACACGCCCGTCCGGCAGTCGCTGGAGCGGCAGAGCGAGCGGGCCGAATCGCGGCTCAACGAGCAGCTCTACGAGCTCATCGGCGACCTCTCGGACAACGACTTCTCGGCGGACATGTACTGGCGGGTCCAGGACTTCCGGGCCAACGTCGGCGTCGTCCCCGTCTCCGCGGAGACCGGCGAGGGCATTTCCGACCTGCTGACGGTGCTGATGGGGCTGTCCCAGAGCTACCTCAAAGAGGAGATGTCGGTCGACGTCGGAGGGCCGGGCGTCGGCACCGTCCTCGAGGTCGCCGAGGAGCGTGGCTTCGGGACGACGCTGGATCTGGTGCTGTACGACGGGACGCTTCGGGCCGACGACACGCTCGTCGTCGGCGGCACCGGCGACCCCATCGTCACCGACGTGCGGGCGCTGTTGCAGCCCCGGCCGCTGGCGGAGATCCGCACCGAAAAGGAATTCGAGCGGGTCGAGTCGGTCCGGGCCGCCGCCGGCGTGAAGGTCGCCGCCCCCGACCTCGACGACGCGATGGCCGGCGCGCCCGTCCGGGCCGTCCGCGACCGGCCGCTTTCGGAGGTCGTCGAGGAGGTCCGCGCGGAGCTGGCCGACATCGAGGTGACGACCGACGAGGACGGCGTCGTCGTCAAGGCCGACACCCTCGGTTCGCTGGAGGCCATCGCCGCCGCCCTCGAGGACGCGGAGGTGCCGGTCGTCCGCGCGGAGGTCGGCGACGTCGCTCCCCGGGACGTCGCCGTCGCCTCCACGGCCGACGAGCCGAAACACGAGGCCGTCCTCGGCTTCAACGTCGACGTCCTCGAGGACGCTCGCCAGGAGGCCGAGGCCGACGACGTCGAGCTGTTCGTCGACGAGGTCATCTACCGGCTGGTCGAGTCCTACGAGGATCACGTCGAGACCATCGAGCGCGCCCAGCAGGAGCAGGTGCTGGACAAGATCCAGCGACCCTGCCGGTTCCGCGTGCTGCCGGACCACGTCTTCCGGCAATCCAACCCCGCCGTCGTCGGCGTCGAAGTGCTGTCCGGGACGCTGAAGCGTAACTCCCGGGTGGTCACGTGGAGCGGCGACGGGCCCGAGCGGGTCGGCCAGCTGAAGTCCCTACAGGACGCCGGCGAGGACGTCGACGAGGCCCGCGCCGGCGAGGAGGTCGCCGCCTCGATCGACGGCCCCACCGTCGGCCGCCAGATCGAGGAAGGCGACGAGCTGTGGACCGAACTCCCCGAGAAACACGCCAAGATTCTCGAAGCGCTCGGGATGTACCTCGACGAACACCGCACCCGCGACCCGTTCTGGGGGAAGTAACCGCCCGCCGTGACGCCGACGACCCGCCGGCGCCCGGCCGCTCGTCGCGATCAGTAATTAGATTTAATTACCGGGCGCCCGACGTGGCGGTATGAAACGGGCGACGCGCTACGACGGGCTGCTGGCGGCGATGCCGGTTCTCGTCGTCGGGGGCCTGCTCGCGGGGTGGCTCTCGGCGGTACCGACGGCCGTCGGCGCCGGCCTCGGGAGCGCGCTGGCCGGCGTCGTCGTCGCGCTGTCGCTGTTCGTGGTGCCGCCGAGTAGTCGAACGTCAGGCCCGGACGATGAGCAGCCCCGCGAGCGTCGAGACGACGAAGAGCGCCAGCGCCGGCAGCGCCGCGGCGGCGAGGAAGCCCTCGCTGTAGGCCGCCCAGATGTAGGTGGCGAGGGTGTCGACGCCGTCGGGCCGCAGCAGCAGGGTCGCCGGCAGTTCCTTGACGGTCGCGACGAACGCCAGTGCCGCACCGGCGGCGATACCGGGCGCCGCGAGCGGCAGGGTCACCTCCCAGTGGGCCGACGCCGGCGACCGGCCGAGCGTCCGGGCGGCCTCCGGCAGCCGGGGGTCGACCGCGAACACCGACGACCGGAGCGCGCCGACGGCCTCCGGGAGGAACCGGACGACGTAGGCGAACAGCAGCATCGGCAGGAAGAGGACGCCGCGCTGGTACAGTTCGCCGCCGTGGCCGGCCGCCAGCGAGACCAGGGCGACGCCGACGACGACGCCGGGCACCGCGTAGGCGACGTAGCTGCTGGCCTCGACGACCCGGGCCGCCGGCGACCGCCGCCGCGAGAGCGCCGCGACGGGGGCGGCCGCACAGACGACCAGCACCGCGGCCGCGGCGCCGAGAGCGGCGGTGTTGACGGCGTACTCGGCCCGGAACGGTACGCCCGCCGGCGTCGGTCCGGAGAGCCACTCGAGCAGCACCCACAGCGGCACGCCGACGGCGACGACGACGACGGCCGCCGGCAGCGCCGTCGCCGGCCACCGCCACCGGCCGAGGTCGTGGACGTCCTCGTCGGCGCCGCCGGACTGACGGCCGGTCGCCCGCCGGAGGCGGGTCTCGACGGCCAGAAGCACCAGCGTGATGACGACCAGCTGCAGCGACAGCAGCGCCGCGGCGTCCCGGCCGAAGGTGTTGAACTCGACGTAGATGGCGCGGGTGAAGACGTCGAACCGCATGATCATCGGCTCGCCGAAGGCCGCGAGCGTGCTGAGCGCGACCAGTAGCGCGCCGGCACCGATCGCCGGCCGGATCAGCGGCAGTGACACGCGCCGGAACGCCGCGAGGCGGCCGTGCCGGAGCGTCCGCGCGGCCTCGACGAGGCGGCCGTCCAGCGAGGCGAGTGCCGCCCGCGTCGTCACGAACACGTAGGGGAAGTGATACAGCGTCAGCACGAGCGCGGTCCCGGGGAAGCCGTACAGCGCGGGCAACTCCTCGACGCCGAGCGGCGCGAGCAGCCCCTGTAGCCGGCCGTGGGGGCCGAAGGCGGCCACGTAGGCGAAGGCGCCGATCCAGCCGGGCAGCACCAGCGGCATCACCAGTAGGACGGTCCAGAGCCGCCGGCCGGGCAGGTTCGTCCGGGTCGTCAGGTACGACAGCGGGACGCCCAGAAGAACCGCTCCGGTGGTGACCGCCGCGACGAGCGCGAGACTGTTGCCGAGAATCCGGACGACGCGCGGGCTGGTCACCGTCGACGGCGCGTCCGGCGCGGCGACGGCCGCGAGTGCGATCCAAACGACGGGCAGCGACACGGCGGCGGCGACGGCCCCGCCGAGCAGCAGCGCCGCCACCGGCCGGTCGTCGCCCGCGCGGCGGACCTCCTCCGGGACGCCCGGCACCGACTCCCACATCAGACCAGTCCGTACTCCTTGAGCAGTTCGACGGTCCCCTCGAGGTCGCGCAGGTCGGCGAAGTCGACGTCCGGCGGGGCGAGTTCCGTCCGCGACGGCAGGCTCTCGTGCGGCGGAACGGCCTCGACGACGGGATACTCGGTGGTCTGGGCCATCGCGAAGTACTCCTGGGCCTCGCCCGAGAGCAGGTGGCGGACGAACGCCTCCGCCAGCGCCGGGTCGTCGGCGGCCTCCAGCACCGCCGACCCCGCGACGTTGAAGACGGTGCCGGGGTCGTCCCGCGTGAACTCCCGACCGAGCGGCGGGTCGTCGCGGCTCAGCGCCACCCGGCGGGGGTGGTAGTGGTTCGTCAGACCGACCGACACCTCGCCGTCGGCGATCGACTTGCAGGTCGAGAAGCCGCCGCTGTAGGCGGTCGGGTTCAACTCCAGCATCGCTTCCAGCCACCCGCGGGTGGTCTCCTCGCCGTCGATGACCCGCATCGCGGTGATCGACGCCTGAAACGACGGGATGACCGGATCCCAGCCGAAGTCGTCCCGGAACCGCTCGACGTCGGGGAACTCGTAGATGCTGGCCGGGATCACCCCGGGATCGAGCTGCTCGGTGTTGTACGGCACCGACCGGACGCGGCCGGAGACGCCGGTCCAGTCCGCGCCCGAGCGGTACCGGGCGTCGACCGTGTCGGTCGTCTCGCTCGACAGCGGCCGGGTGAGGTCCGCCTCCAGCAGCGCGCCGAGGGTACCCGGCGCGTGGACGCTGTAGAAGACGTCCGCGCGGGTATTCTCGCCGGCCTCGAGCAACTGGTTGGTCAGCGCGTTCGGGTCGGCGAACCGGACCGTCAGGTCGAACCCGTCGTACCGGTCGTCGATATGCGTCAGAAGCGGCTCGACGAGCCCCTTCGACCGGCCGGAGTACACCGTCAGGTCGCCCTCCAGGTCGGGCAGGGCGTCCACCGACGTGCCCGGAATCTCGTCGCGGTCGTCGCGGCGACGGCCGATGGCCTGCCGGAAGGCGTCTCTGTCCCCACCGAGACAGCCGGCGCTGCCGACGACCGCGGCGCCGGCGGCCGCCGCCAGCAGTCGTCTGCGCGTCGCCCGGGCCATCTCAGACCTCTCCCCCGACCACCGTGTACGTCGCCGCCGTGTCGGCCACCGACCGCCAGTCACCGTCGCCGGCCTCGAGTTCGAGCGGACCGACCTCGTAAACGCCGGTGTCGGCGGGGTCGTCGGGCGCCCGCGGGTAGTACGTCAGGTCGAACTCCGTGCCCTCGGTCCCGAGGTGAACGTACTGGACGCCGGCGTCGGGCCGGCGGTCGACCGCCGTCACCGCCTCGGTGTCGTCGACGCGCCACTCGATGGGGAGGACGTCCCGCAGCCGGGCCTCGCGCTGGCACTCGACCTGTAGTTCCATCCGGACGGTCCGGTCGCCCGTGACGGTGCCGGCGTCGGTGTCGTCCTCGCGGACCCCGAACCGCTCGAAGGCCGGCACCGACTCCCGAGGCTCGTCCAGCTCGACGGCGATCTGCGGGTCGGTGTCCGTCTGGTCGGCGAAGGAGACGACGAGGGTGCCGTCCTCGGGGAGGATGCCGAGCGTCGTGAAGTCGAACCGTTCGCCGGTGTCGGCGCTGGCGGCGTAGGTCGCGTCGGCCCGCCCGAAGTAGAGCAGCTCGACCTCCCGCGGCCCCTCGACGGCGCCGTCGATGCGGAACACCATGTCCTGATCGACCGCTTCCTCGGTGTCGCTGGCGTGGATCGCCACCGCCGTCACGTCGTGCTCGCCGTTGACCTTGAAGTCCGACAGCCCGCCGAGCCGCTCGTACGGCGCCGGAATCCGGAAGGTCGAGGCCTCCCACGTCCGGCCGCCGTCCGTCGAGTAGCGGTAGGTGAACGAGGTGTCGGCGAAGTCGACCACGTGGAGGTAGCCGCGGGAGTCGACCAGCAGGTCGCCGTCCGGCAGCCCCTCCGGGGTGTCGAAGCAGGACCACCGGAGGTCGCCGTCGGCGACGACCGTGTCGCAGGGCGCGGAGGCGCCGTCGGCCAGCGCCCGCCCGTCGCCGAGCGGCGTGAAGCCGCCGCGAATCTGCGGCTGGACGTAGTCGAGTATCTCCGACTCCGGCAGGTCGTCGAGGAACTCGACGGTCTCGCCCTCGATCGCGCTGTCGACCTGTCGCTCGGAGACGTAGAAGTAGTTCAGGCCGTCGAGGCTGACCAGCAGCGTCTCGTCCGGCCGGCCGACGCTGCCCCGCTGGACGACGAGGTACGGCACCTCCTGGCCGGCGATCTCGAACGGTCCGGGGTAGACGACCATCCACGGCCGGTCGTAGAACGGCGGGTGCAGCGGCGTCTCGTTGTAGAACCACCGCTCCTCGTCGGCGTCGTACTTGAACGCGACGAGCCGGTCGGTACCGTAGGGGTTCCAGTCGACGGCGACGACGTCGCCGGTCGGCGTCGGCGAGACGCACCCCTCGGAGGTGATCGGGTACGGCGTCGCCGGCTCGACGGTGGTCCAGCTCCGGCCGCGGTCCTCGCTGACGTGCAGCGTCAGCTGCCCGCCCATGTCGTAGATGGTCCCCTCGGGGTCGACGGTCAGGTAGTTCTCACAGCAGTTGCCCGTCTTCCGGACCGTCCGCCACGAACGGGTGTCGGTCTGCTCCCACTCCCCGGCGGCCTCGTCGAACTCGAAAACGGGGAAGGTCCGAATCGCGGTCGGCTGCTCGACGTCGTCGGTGACGGTCGCCGGCACCCGCGAGCCGGCCTCGCCGGCGCCGACGGTCGTCTCGCCGTCGTCGCCGCCGACCAGCGCACTGGCGCCGACGCCGGCGCCCAGCTGCATGAACTTCCGCCGGTCGGTGTCGAACGCCTCGTCGAGCTCTACCGGTTCGTACCCCTCGCCGGGGTCGGTCGGTGCCTCGCGGTCGTCGGTGTCGTGTCTGTCGCTCATCGTCGGTCGTTCTGGAGGGGTTCTGCGGCCACTACCACGTGGGTCTGGACGGTGCCGTCGACGTCGACCCACTCGCCGTCGCCGGGGTCGCGGACCTGCGCCGGCCCGAGGTCGTAGGTTCCGGAGCGGCGCTGCGTGCCGACGGACGCCGGCGTCTCGACGAGGTAGTCGAACTCGAGGGTCTCGCCGGGCGGCGCGTCCGGCCCGATGCTCACCATCTTCACCCCGTCGTCGCGCCGCGGCTCGACGTCGACGACGGTCTCGCCGGTCTCGGCGACGTCGTACTCGTAGGGGACGAGGTCCCGGACGGCGAGGGCCTCGTCGGCCTCGTGGGAGACGGTGACCCGGTTCCTGACGGTGTCGTCGCCGATCTGGACCGCGCTGCCGGCGTCGCGGTCGCCGGTCGCCCCGAGCCCGGGGTCGACGGACGCGAACTGCGCGGGGCCGAACGTCCGGTCGACCTCGCCGTCGACGCTGCGGACCTGGACGTGGCCGAGCGCGTTCGTCAGCATCGTGTGTCCGAGAAAGGCGACGGCGTAGTCGAGCAGCCCGAACGGGTGGAGGTTCGCCTGGCTCGGCGGCTGGAGCAGCCCGCCGACGATGTGGAGCCGGCCGTCGACGTCCGTCCGGTCGACGGTACCGGCCGGCACCCGTCCGTCCGTCTCGCCGGCGGCGGTCCCACCGGCGTCGGCGAAGTCGTCGGGATCGACCAGCCACATCGGCGCCTCGTCCGTCTTGATGCCCTGGGCGACGACGTTGTACGGCTGTCGCTGGATCGACCGCGTGTCGGTCAGCAGCGGGTGGTCCTCGTTGCGCTCGTCGATCTTCGGGACGAACAGCTCCCGACGGTCGACGCTGTCGGCGTCGAACGGCGCCGCCGCCGCGTTCTCCAGGTCGGCCAGGAGGCTCACCCCGGAGTCGGTCAGCACGAGCGTGCCGCCGGCCTCGACGAACTCGTCGATAGCCTCGAGGAACGCCGCGTCGACGTCGTCGTGGACGATCACGAGGCTGTCGAGGTCGTCCAGCGCCGCGGGCTCGGTGACCGGGACGACGGCGCCGTCGTCGGCGACGTAGTCGTCGTAGTCGCGGAAGTACTGTAGCGCGTCGGCGGTGCCGTAGTCCCGCTGTCGATAGCCGCCGCCCCAGGAGTCGACCGACCCCGGGTCCGGCGGGCTCTCGGCGTCGGCGACCCGTCCGACCCGGACGTCGAGACGGCCGTCGCCGTCGACGGCCTCGGTCCGGAGCGTCCACTCGCCGGCGGGGTCCGTCAGGTGCCACGTCGGCAGCCCGCCGTCGGCCGCCCGGGCCTCGCGGGGGTCGTAGCGCCGCGCCGTCTCGCCGCCAGGGTCCCGGAGCTCGACGGCGGCCAGCAGCTCGCCCCGCGGCCGGGGGTCGACGGAGACGACGTCGGCGTCTTGGACCGCGACCGTCGCCGTCTCGCCCGCCTCGACCGCCAGCGTCGAGACGTCCGCGTCGGGTTCGCTGCCGCCGCCGACGTACTCACCGTTCTCGAGGAACGGTAGATCCTCGGCGTCGACTGACAGCCGGTCGCTGGGGACGTAGCCGGTCGTCGTGTCGCCGGTGACGATGCCGGTCTCGACGTCGGTGGCGGCGTGTTCGATCGTCCGCCGGTAGACGGCCCGGTAGGCACGGACCTGTGCGTCGACCCGCTGTGGGTCGAAGACGTTGCCGCTAACGATGTTCGAGTAGGCCATCTCGAAGTTCTGGGCGACGGCGCCGAGCCCGCCCGACTCCTCGGGGAGCTGTGCCCACTCCCGGAGCCGGCCGGTGCCGGTGTAGCCCAGCGTGTCCCAGATGGTGCCCCAGGCAAAGGCCGTCTCCGGAACGCCGAAGACGCTGCTGCCGACGGTCGACCCCCGGGCCTCCGCGGCCGTCCGCCACTCGTCGGCGGCCGCGGTCACCTCCTCGCCGACGGTCCGGTTCCACCGCTGGACGTCCTGGAACCGGCCCTGGTCGAACTGGTCCTGGCAGGTCAGCCCGTAGACGAACGTGTCGGCGCCGACGCTCTGGCCGTGGAGGTCCGCGAAGTAGCCGACGTCGTCGTACTCCCGGAGCGTCTCGACGATCCACAGCGCGTCCGGCACCGTCTCGCGGATGCCCGGCGGCACGTCGCGGTCGATGCCGTCGGGGTCGTCGGCCGCGAGGTCCCGACCGTTCGGCTCGGCGGGGTAGAACCCCTCGAAGATCCAGCCGGCGTTGGCGTACTGACGGTTGGTGTCCTCGCCGGCGCCCTGGCCGCGCTCGAACAGCGTCGCCCCCGGGACGCCGTAGCTCTCGTACTGCGGCTGGCGGGTCCTCCAGCCGTCGGGGTTGGCGTAGACGAACACGAAGGCGAACTCCTCCAGCAGCGACCCGACGGCCGGCTCCTGCCCGCGGAGGACGTTCTCGATGAACCGCGAGCCGGCCTCGACGCCGGCCCGCTCGTCGCCGTGCAGCGAGATGGTGAACACCAGCTTCTCCTTCTCAGCGAACGCCGCCCGGTCGCGGACGTTCGCCGCCAACTCGGCGAACAGGATGGGGAAGGCGTCGTCCCGGTTGGAGGCGTAGTTGAAGTGGCCCTTCGAGCGGCCGCTCGTGTACGTCCGCAGACGATCGGGGTGTTCGGACTCGAGGTGCCGGAGCCCCCTGCGATTCTCCTCGTAATCGATGTAGCCGGTGCTGCGGGTGGCCTCCGGGAAGAGCCCGCCGGGTAGTAGTCGAGCCGCCAGAACGGGTTGGCACCGGGCGAGAAGGTGAAGCTCTCGGCGGTCGGGATCTCCGCGGCCGCCCGCGCGTCGGCCGCCGTCAGCGTCGTGTACGCCGCCGGCCGAGGCGTCGTCGTGGTGCGGAGCGACTCCCCGCCCAGCGCCGAAAGCGCCTCGAAGCCGGCGGCTTCGGCGAACGTCACCAGCGTCGGGACCGCGTACTCCCCGGGCGTATGGTTCAGTACGTACCGATACTCCGCGTCGAACGTCGGCGAGTCGACCGCCGCCGACGCGGCCCCCGGCAGCGCGAGCGCGCCGCCGGTCGCCGCCGACAGCCGGACGAACCCGCGCCGGCTCAGTTCGCAGTCGGTGAACGTGTGGTCGTCCATGGTGGTGGACCCCTCTCGAGGCTGTGAAAACGTGCCCCGACGGGGATGAAAAAATTTTCCCAGTCTAATGGGGAAAACATCGTGCCGGCTCGCCGCCCGCTCACCGCGGCGCCGCGCCCGTTCCGGCCTCCACGTCGCCCAGCCCGAACTGGCCCTCCCGGACCGGGACGCCGGCGTAGGGGTCGGTCTCCAGCAGCAGCGACCCGTCGAGGTCGGCGTAGTCGAGCAGCGGCAGCAGCTGCGCCGCGCCGGCGATGGCGGCGTCCGTCTCCAGCATGCAGCCGCACATCACCGCGAGGCCGTGGGCGCGGGCGACGTGGATCGCCTCGACGGCCGGCGTGATGCCGCCGGTCTTCATCAGCTTCAGGTTCGCGATGTCGCAGCGGTCGGCGACGGCGGCGACGTCGTCGGCCGTCCGGCAGGACTCGTCGGCCGCGATCGGCAGCGGCGACCGCTCGTGGACGTACCGCAGTCCGCGACGGTCCCGGTCGGACCCGAGCTTCAGCTTCAGGACCGGGTAGCCGGCGTCGGCCGCCTCCCGGGCGCGGCGCTTCATCGTCGCCGTCTCGGCGATACCGACGGTGTACGACGTCGCCGGCCGGCGGTCGGGCGCCGCCGACAGCCCGAGCAGCCGGAAGACGGGCTCGTCGAGCAGCTTCCCGGCCAGGTCCCACAGCGCCACGTCGACGGCCGCCCGCGCCGCGGGGTTGTCGCGGACGACGCCCCGCATCCGGTCGGCGATCGCCCGGCGGGCGTGGACGTCGCCGACGGCCTCGGCGGCCTCGAACAGCGCCGGCAGAACGGCCTCGACGGTGTCGGCCGTCTCGCCGTAGCGGGCCGCCGGCGCCGCCGCCCCGTGGCCCGTCTCGCCGCCGTGTTCGACCGTGACGACGACGTTCTCCGTGACGGTCGTCGTCCCGCGGGCGATCGTGAACGGGACCGACAGCGGCAGCTCGACTCGCTCGGCGCGCCAGTTCATAGCCGCTCGGCCAGCGGTCCCGCGCCGTCCCGGACCGGGTCGACGGCCGGCACCCCAAGCGTCTCGGCGCAGTCGTCGAGGGCGGCCCCGGCGGCGGCCTCGTCCAGCGCCGCGGTGTTCAGCGCGCAGCCGAGCAGCTCCGTCGGCGCGACCGTCTCGGCGAGGTCGACGTACAGCCCCGCGACCCGGTCGAGGTCCGGCAGCCGGAACGACTCGTAGCCGTGGATTGTCTCGCGGCCGGCCTCGTGACACAGCACCAGCCGGTCCGGCATCGCGCCGTGGAGGATCCCGCAGGTGACCGCCGAGTAGGCCGGGTGGACGATGCTGCCCTGGCCCTCGACGAGGAGGTACTCGTGGTCGTCGGCCCGCTCCCGCAGCATCCGCTCGACGGCGCCGGCGGTGAAGTCGCTCACCGTGCGGTCGACGGGGATCCCCGCGCCGGCGATCATGATGCCGGTCTGGCCGGTCGGGACGAAGCCGGCGTCCAGCCCCCGCTCGCGGGCGGCCTCGACCATCTCCAGCGTCGTCGTCATCTTGCCCGTCGAGCAGTCGGTGCCGACCGTCAGGACGATTTCGCAGTCCAGCTCGCGGGCGACGCCCTCGGCGACGGTGAGGTCGTCGGGCGGCTTCCGGACGTCACGCAGCTCGACGCCGTAATCGTCGGCCAGCCGGGCGAACTCCTCGTCGTCGTTCAGGAAGTAGTGGAGGCCGGCGACGACGTCGGCGCCGCGCTCGATGGCGGCCCGGACGTCGGGGCGCCAGGAGTCGTCGAAGCCGCCGCCGATGGGCGCGATACCGATTATCAGGGCGTCGAAGGCGGGGGCGTCGGCGACGCCCTCGACGACCGGTGTACCGGCGTCGAGGCCGACGAGGTGATCGGCGACGGTCGTGCCGGCCGACGCGCGGTCGAGGACGGCGACGACGTCGTGGTCGGCGTACCGGAGGACACCGACGGCGGTCTTGGCACGTTCGGGGAACCGTTCGTGGGCGAGAACGGCGACGCGCATACGCTCGTCAGAGGGGCCGGATTCATAAACTGTCAGGTCGGCCGCCGCTCAGAGCCCGTATAGCCGGACGGCCCAGAAGTCGTCGAAGGCGTCGGCCAGGGCCGGCTCGGGGTCGCCGGTGGCGTCGACGGCGGCCGTCGCGTCGGCGTCGGCCGCGAACTCGCCGACCAGCCGGCGGTCGCCGGTGACGTACAGCCGGTCGGCGTCGACGCCGTCGAGGGCCTCGGCACAGCGGTCGACGTGGGCGGCGATCTGCTCGTCGCGGAGCCGCTCGAACCGCGCCTGTGAGAAGCCGCCCTTCGAGTGGTCGCCCTTGACGTCGCTCTCGAAGCCGTCGAAGGCGACGCGGTCGTCGCCCTCGTAGACGCCGACGGCGAAGACGTCCGACCGGACGAGCGCCAGCGCGTACCGGCCCGTTGGCTCCAGCCACGCCCGATCGAGCTCGGGGCGGTCGCTCCAGGACACGAACGGCTCGGGGGCGACGGGCGGCCGTAGCGCCGCCGCCAGCAGGCCGGCGTCGTCGGCACAGACCAGACACGGCGCCGCCCGCGAGACCAGCGCGACCCGGTCGCCCAGGAGGTCGCCGACCGCCTCGGGCACCTCCTCGTCGACGTAGGCCGTCAGGACGCTCTCGGGGTCGCCGCGGAGGGACTCCAGCCGCGAGAGCACGGCCGCCAGCCGCGGCCCGCGTGCGGTCTCCCGGCGGCGGAAGGCGAGGTCGACGGCCTCGTCGGTCGACTCGACCCGGCCCTCGAGGTCGGCGATGCGGTCCTCGAGGCGGTTGACCCGCTCCTCGGCGTCCTGTCGCTTGCGGGCGGCCTCCGAGCGGCGCTCCTGTTCGGCGTCCAGCTGCGCACGGAG
>PXSC01000022.1 GCA_003023535.1 Halobacteriales archaeon QS_9_70_65
TCGGTCGGGTAGCGGTAGTCGCCGGTGGGCCGGGAGTAGAAGCCGCCCAGCGTGTGGCCCTCGGGCTGCTGGTCGAACACCAACCGGGTGTCGGCGCCGCGGTCGTCGTAGACGTAGTCCTGGTAGAGGTACTCGCCGTCGACGTAGGCGTCGCAGCCGGCGACCATCAGCGGGTCGGCCGCCCAGCCGGGGCCGTTCTCCAGCGGCGGCGGCGTAGGGTTGTCGCCGTACAGCGCCTCCGGCCCCGGCCGAGGCGGCGACGGTCCCTCATCGCGTCTCCTCGAGGCGTACTCCCTCGACATGTCCTCAGCGCGCCCCCCCGACGAGGCGCCGCCCGTGTCGTCGGTCCGCAGCGACGTCCGCGACCATCTTGAACTACCCGTACTGTTCACCCGGAGAATTAAAACTCTCGGGTCGGCCCGGTCGGTAGTGTTCAGGTAGGCGAAGGTGGCCGGTCAGCCAATGTCGGGCGGGAATCCCGAGCGGGAGGGGGCTTCGGTGGACGACCGAATACCCCGGAGTATTATTTGAACACTGCTGCTCAGTCGAGACCTTCGGACGGGCGACGGTGTCCTGCACGAATGCTCTGCGGATAGGACGCAAAAAGAGCCGAGCGCGAAGGGGGCTTCCATGCCGGTTATGATTGACGACGGCAACCGAGATTCTCACCGAACAGTGCCGCTCAGTCGGGGTCGACCACGACCGTCGCCTCCCCGGGGTCGACTTCGAGGCGGCGGTCGCTATCGTCGGTCCGGAGCGTCAGCGTCGCCGCGGTATCGGCTGCGACCTCGACGGTGAGCGGCTCCGCGGGGTCGAGGCCGGCCACCTCGATCCAGACGGTCGCGGCGGCGACGCCCTCCAGCTCGATTGCCAGGGCGTTGGCCGGGCCCCGCGTCGGCTCCTCCGGTGTCTCCCACTCGACGCCGCGGGCGGTGTACGCCAGCGGTGCCGTCCCGGTGCGGCTGTAGCTCTCGGCGGCCGGTTCGGCGTAGCCGTCGGCCAGCGAGGTGGCGTCGACGAGCCCCTCGTCGGCGCCGTCGGCCGTCCGGACGTCGGTCACCCAGTAGGCGCCGTCGTGGCGGACGCCCAACTCGGGGTAATCGAAGTCGGGGACGTACCGGAAGGTCACCCGCGCCGGCGCCTCCGGCCGATCGGCCGCCGCGAGGTACTCCGGGCCGCGCTCCCAGTGGTCCTGCAGCGCGATGAAGAAGTGGTCGGCGGCCGGGAAGACGTCGATCTGGTGGCGGTAGCCGTGCGAGCGGAGCTTCGCGGCGTAGTTGGTCGGCCCGAGCAGCGGCACCAGCGGGTCCGCTCCGCCGTGCCACAGCAGCGTCGGCACGTGCCGGAGGTTGTCGGTCAGCCGGAGGGCGTTCTCCGGCTCCTCGGTGAAGATGGACAGCAGCCGGCCGCCGTCGTCGCCGCCGAGGAGGTCCTCCATGGGCCCTCCAGGGGGTCCTCGGCCGGCGGCCCCACGACCGCGTAACACCGCCCGAAACAGTCCGGGTGCTTCGTCGCCATGATGATCGCGCCGAAACCGCCCATCGAGTAACCCGTCACCGTCGCCTTCGAGCGATCGACGTCGATCCGGTGCTCGAGGTCGCGCCAGGCCTCGAAGACGTCCAGCTCTGCCTTCCGTTTGTACCAGATGCCCGGCCCGCGGGTCTGCGGCATGAACACGACGCCGCCGGTCGCCGTCGCCAGCGCCTCGACGTAGCCCGGCATCCAGACCCGGTACTGGCTGAAGCAGTTACCCAGCGAGTGCAGCGCCGTCGTCATCGGCACGCCCGCCTCGTGGTCGCCGTCGACCGCGAGGCCCTCGGGGACGTAGACGCCGTACGGCTGGATGCGCCCCCGGAGGACGTTGGCGTGGGGGTCGACGCCGGACCCGAACTCGTGGCGGGAAGGGTAGAGGTGGGTCCGGAACCCCGACGCCGGGACGTTCCGCTCGACGACGCCGTTACGGAGTCGGCCGAAGTCGACGTCGGCGCCGAACCGCGAGACGTCCCGCTCGGCCAGCGCCGTCGCCTGGCCGTGCTCGCGCCAGTTGCCGACGCCGAGCACCCGCGGGACGCCCTCGACCTCGCCGAGGAGCCAGAAGCGATCCAACTCGTTCAGTAGCTCCGAGATTCCGGTCGCCTCGAAGGGGTCGAACGGGCTCCCGAGCGGGTTCAGTAGGTCCAGCGGGTCGTCCAGCTGTTCGAGCAGGTTCGCCGTCCGGCCGAACCGCCCCAGCGTCTCGAAGGGATCCTCCAGCTCGCTCAGCAGCTCCCGCGGCGCGTTCGCCAGCACCGTCGCCAGCCGCGGGACGAGCGTCCCGAGGTCGACGTTGCGCTCCATCGGCTCGTCGTCCGGCGACCGGAAGCCGACGTTGAACACCGGCGGCGCCGGCCGGCCGGCCTTCCGTCCGCCCGGGCTGTCGTCGTCGGCGTCGACCGCCACCTCCCGGAACGCCCCGGCCTCGTCGTCCCAGAGGCCGACGAGGAGGTAGTGCCGCCAGGTATCGGCGCCGGGCTCCAGCGGCACCTCGACTTCGATCTGATTGCGGCGGACGTCGACGTCGAAACGGTCGTCGTCGAGGGGCTGGCCGTCGAGTTCGGCGCCGGCCCCCCAGGTGACGAGGCGATGGTCGACGGGCGCGCCCACCTCGCCCAGGCCGTAGCCCCAGTCCGTCCGCCGGCCCTCGCCGTCGTCGTCCGGGTCGGCGGCGGTATCGACGCCGATGGCGACGGCGGCGGCGTCGGGTTCGAGCATGGTGTTGAGGGTGATCCGATAGACGACGCCGTCGTCGGAAGGGCGGGCGCGGAACTCCAGCAGATCCGCGGCGTTGTAGCCGTACCGTTCATCCTGATAGAGGTACTCGCCGTCGACGTAGGCGTCGCAGCCGGCGACCATCAGCGGGTCGGCCGCCCAGCCGAAGCCGTTTTCCAGCGGCGGCGGCGTGGGGTCGTCGCCGTACAGCGCCTCCGGCCCGGGACGGGGCGCCCGGCCGGTCGTCTCGTCCGCCATGGCGGGGCCGTCGGGTTCGACTCCGATAGGCGTTCCCCTCGCCGTCGCCTCCGGTCGAACCGCCGCCCGACGGTGGGACGAGCGCCCGACCGACCGTCCCCGGTGGACGACACGCTCGAGTACGATGCCGGTGTCGTCGGGGCCGCCGGTGCCGTCGTGGACCGCTTACCGCGGGCGCCGCGTACGAGCGGGCGACGAACGGAGACGGAGCCGTAGCTCGCAGCGAACGCGTCGGAGATGCCGTCGCCGATCGCGACCGGCGACCCGAGGCAGCGAGGGAGGCATCACGAATCGAGCGGAGCCGCCGGCGCGACCGGCCGCGAGCCCCGGCGGCGTTCGCGCGGGAGCCGACGCCGGTACGCTGTCCGGAGTGGGGACGAAACCACGCCGGCGTGCCGGGGGCGCAGACCGACCGCCGGAGGAGTCGACCGTCCACCGGGCGGTCCCGAGGGTGCGCCGAACGCCGAGCGCGCACACGGCGCGTCCGGCACGAAAGAGGAGTTGCCCGCCATCGTGCAGACGTCCGTCCGCTCGACGCGTCAGGCCGGTCTCCCGCTCCCGTCGCGGAACGCCGTCAGCCGCAGGAGTGCGAAGGCGAACAGCAACACCAGGCCGCTTCCGGCGAGCGTAATCGCGAGTTCGTCACCGATGCCGAGAGAGTCGACTGCCCGTGGCACGACGACCCCCGCTAACCCGAACCGACGGCCGCTGCGGACATCGGATTCAACAGCACGCCCAGCATGTACGCCGCGAGTGCGATACCGCTCGTTACGACGAGAAGCGTGTCGAACCCCAGTTCTCGCAGCGTTTGATTCATGAATCAGCCTGATCATGAAAAGTCAAAAATCTTTGGTCCGTTCGGGTGATAATGTTTAGTTACGGGGGAACAGCGTACTTCGGCGGTGACGGTGGCGTTTTCGAACGCCCCCTCCCGCTCGCGGGCTGCGCCTCGCTGCGCGCGGCCTCCGGCCGTGCTTGCATCGGCTCGCTCCGCGAGCGGTCGGCCCCGTTCGAGCTCCCGCCCGACGCCGGCTGACCGGCCGGCTCTCGCTTACTAACCACTATCGCTCGGGTCCGCGCTCCTCAGACGCGAGCACCACGAGCCCCGGACGTTGCGTCCGTTTCGGCCGGCTGCCGGCGCCGTTTCGCGTGAGTATCGAGCCACCGGAGTCCGGGCCTTCCGACCGCGTCGGACCTGCCGCAACGTGCCCCGCCGTGTCGCTCGGCCGTGCCGGTCGAGCGTCCCGCGGTCGAACGGCGACCCCGTCCCGCTCCGACGGACTCAACCGTTGAGGCTGATGTACCTCGACTCGACGATGCGGTCGTCGGCTTCGAGTTCCTCGCGGGCGGCGTCGGGCACCTCCTGGTCGACGTTGTAGAC
>PXSC01000045.1 GCA_003023535.1 Halobacteriales archaeon QS_9_70_65
CCCGACAACGTCCGACATGGACAGACAGAAGTTCTTCGCGCTGTTCTTCGCGCTGCTGATGATGACGTCGATGGTCGCCTACGCGGCCTCGTTCTTCTAACCGTCGCCCCAGACGTCCGAGAGGGGGTGGTCGTCGAGGTCGTCGAGGTCGTCGAGGTCGTCCGACCGCGAGGATCGGGACCGCGAGTGTGACTGCGACCGCGAGCCCGCCCGTGGTCGTGACCGTCGGTCGCCCTGCCCCTGGCCGCCCGCGGAGCCGCCCGCGGCGTCGACGGCCGTCTCGAAGGTCGGCAGCGCCGGCCGCTCCATGCGGTCGACCTGCGCGGCGAACCACTCGGGGGTGTCGCCGCGGGCCCGCTCGAAGAGGTCCAGCAGCGACGAGTCCGCGAGGTACGTCGCGCCGTGGTCGTCGGGCGACCGGACGACCCGGCCGCAGGCCTGGATCACCGTCCGCAGCGCCGTCCGGTAGTACCACCCCCAGGCGCCGTCCTCGAGCCGCCGTGCGACCCGGGAGTCGTTCGTGTTGGGGTACGGCGCCTTGCAGAGCACCTGCCACCGGCAGCGGTCGCCCTCGAGGTCCAGCGCCTCCTCCATCTTCACGGAGACGAAGACGTCGGGGTCGTCACTCCGCTTCCAGCCGGCGAGTGCCGCGTCGCGGGTCTCGCTGTCGTGGCCCCGGACGCGGCCGCCGACGCCGAACTCCCCGAGCAGGTCGCGGAGCCGGTCGGCGATGTCGTAGGAGTGGGCGTGTATCAGCCCCTTCTCGTCGTCGTGTCTCGCCATCAGCCGGACGATCGTCCGGGCGACGGCCGGCAGCGTCTCCTCGCGGCGCTCGTAGGTCATCTTCCCCTGCGTGACGTCGTACAGCGGGCGGTGCTCGACCGGGAACGTGTGGGGGACGTCCACCAGTGCGACGTCGTCGGGGTCGAGGCCGGCGCCGCGGCAGAACGCCGCCTTGTCGAGGATGGTCGCCGACAGCAGTGCGAACCGCCGGCCACGGTCCCAGACGGTGTGGTGGAGGTAGCGGGCGGGATCCAGCGGCTTGACCGTCACCGCCCCCGTCTCCCGTTGATCGGCGACCCACGTCGTCGGGCTGTCGGAATCGCGCAGGTCCTCGAGGAACCACTCCAGCTCGCGAAGGAGCTCCGCCAGCCGGTCGCGCTCTCCGACCTCCGCGGGCGACAGCTCGGCCTTGCTCCGCAGCTCCGTCTGCCGCCGCCCGCAGACGGTCGTCAGCCGCTCGGCGTATCCCTCGACGTCCGAGAGGCCCGCGACGTCGGGCGGCTCGCAGGCGTCCCACACCGGCACCGTCGACGGTGACAGCTCGATGGTCGCGTACATCTCGGCCCACTCCGCCAGGCCGTGGGCCTCGTCGACGACGACGACGTCGCGCGTGCCGAAGACGTCGCTGCCGGCCGTCCGCATGAAGTACGCGAGCGTCATCGCCGCGACGGGGCGGTTCGAGGCGATGGCGCGGTCGGAGAAGTACGGACAGCGGTGCTCGACGGGGCAGTCGAAGCCCCGCTCGCGGGCACAGGGCGCCCGGTCGACCGGCGTGTCCGTCTCCCCCGGCAGGATGCAGTCGTAGTTGGACTTCCCCCGGACGACGCTGAGGTCCTCGAGCAAGTCGTCGCCGGCGACGTCGTCCAGCTGCGACACCTGCGGGGTCGTGTAGTAGGCACCGACGGGCTCGGTCGGGGCGGCCGCGCCGGCCCGGCGGGCACAGCCGGCGACCGCCCGCGCCAGCAACGACTTGCCGCTGCCGGTCGGCGCCCGCACCAACACGACGTCGTTGCCGGCCTCGAAGGCCGCCCGGACGTCCTCGAGCGCCCGCCGCTGTGCGCCCCGAAACGAGGGGGCGGGGAACTCCCCGACGATGCGCGACGGGTCCACACCGGACCGAGCGACGGGACGGCCCTAAACCCACCGGCTCCCATACGGGTACTGTTTAGTTAGGGGTGAATACGGTGCGAACAGCAGTGTTCAGATAAGCGAAGGCGGCCGGTCAGCCGGCGCCGGGCGGGACTTCCGAAGGGGCCGACCGCTCGCCGATGTAGGCGACGCAAGCCGCGAGGGACCGAAGGTCCCTCGGCCCGCTGGCGTGGCAGCTTCGCCGCCACGGTATAGGTTACCGGCGACGCCGGCAACCCGCGCGGCGGCGCCGTGCGAGGACACCGCAGCGACGCGAGGAGCGTCGTTCGGACGACCGCCGGTCGTCCGTGATCACGAACGTCTTCGATCGTCGGACGACAGCGAGCAGTCGTGAGGCGCGACCTGCGAGGCCGACCGATCGAAAGGAGGGAGGCCTCGATCGAGCCGAGCGGTGCACGGACCTGAACCGCGAGGCAGCGAGCGCCTCGACGCGAACGGGGTCCTCGCGAGTGAACCGAGCGAGGGCTCGGCAGAGCGACGCGCTGCCGGTGAGCGAAGCGCCCCGTGAGCCTCCACCGGCGAGCGGGAGGGGGCGTTCGGAACCGCCACCGTCACCGCCGAAGTACGCTACTCTCTCGTAACTGAACACGACCGGCACACCGGGCGGGCGGCTACAGCCCCTCCACGCGGACGGTATCGCCGGCCGCGACGTCGTCGGCGGCGCCGGCGGGAAGCTCGACGACGGTGTCGGCCCGCGCCCGGCCCAGCCCGGTCCAGGCGGCGAGCCGCGCGACCCGCCGGACCTCGCCGTCGACGAGCCAGAGGGCGTCGATGTCGAACGGCACCGCCACCATGTGCAAACTCCGCCGTCCGGGCCGCCCGAACGGAAATACCAGCGCGTAGTCGTCGGGGACCGACCGCCGGAACATCAGCCCCCGCGCCTTCGAGAGGAGGCCGTCGGCCACCTCGACGTCGCCGGCCAGCTCGCGGGGTCCCTCTCCGGCCTCGTGGACGACGCGCACGCCGGCCGTCGGTCGCCGCCGGGCAAAAAGCCTCCCGCCGTTTCGACGCTGCTCACCGGTCGACGACCCGCTCGACGTTCGGAGTGACCTCGAGGTGTTCGCCGCCGCGGGCGACGTCGACGCCGACGAACAGCATCGCGGCCGCGCCGACACGGGCGACGGTGAACGACGCCGCCTCCGCGACCGGGGCCGATGCCGGGCCAGCGACGAGCGGCGGAAGCAGCCCCGCCGGCGACGACACGCCGAGCAGGACGTACGTCGCGGCCGCGAACCGCCGCCACGGGACGGCGACCGGGCCGACGGACAGTTCGGCGAGGCTACCGGCGGCGACGGCGGCGACGCCCGCCGACAGCGATAGCCCGACCTGCGGACTCCCGAATGCGCCGAGACCGAAGACCGCGAGCAGCACCCCCGCGAGCAGGAGGTCGACGGCCCCAGGTGGCGGAACGTGATTGCTTCCTCCGGCCGCGGTGTCGCAAGGTCGTTGCCGCGCTGGCCGACGGCCCCGAGGTAGCGGAACGACGATTGCTTCACGCCGGTCCGTCGGCGACGGCCGGCTCGTGTCCGTCGCCGACCCGAGCGTTGAAATCCGACGACACCACAGTTCGGACATGGAGAAGACGCCGCAGGGCACCTCGGTCGGCGTCGACGACCCCTACGAGGTCGTCGAGCGGTGCGATCACCTGACCGACGACGGCCGCTGCCGGTACGCCGCCGAGCACGGCCACCACGACCCCGAGTTCGCCCGACAGCGGCGGGCCGACGACCTGCGATGTCCGGTCGTCGCCCCCGGCGGCGAGGCGGGCGACCCCCGGGACGACCCGCGGGCCGACGGGTGGGACTGGCGGGACTGCCCGCAGTTCCGGGCCCGCCAGCGCTCCCGAGAGTGCGTCCGCTGTGGGCTCGAGGAGCGGCGGCTGGCCCACGACGACGACCGGCCGCTGCTGGAGGAACATCACCTCGAGTACCGCGACGACGACCGCAAGGAGACGGCCCACGAGATAACGGTCTACCTCTGTCGGTGGTGTCACGCGAAGATCCACGACTCCTGGGCCCGGGTCGACGACGACGCTTCCCCGGACCCGGAGGCGCTGGCCGAGCGGGAGGCCCGCCGGAGCCGCGAACGGGAGGAGGCGGGCTTCGAGTCGGCCGCCGAGCGGTACGACGACGGGTGAGCGACCGGAACGGGGCGGAACGTCGGGGCGGCAGGGCGGCCGTCCGGCCGATCCGCCGACGGCGTCCGTCGGGTTTATATTCGGTTCCGGACGTTAGACGCTACCATCGGCCGTGTACCTCTACCCGTCGGAAGCGTGGCTGGACGAGTACGCCCGGCTGCTCGACGAGAGCGACGCCCTCGACGACCTCTCCGCGGGCGTCGGCGGCGAGTTCGCCGGGACCGTCCACCTCGTCGTCGCGGATCTGCCGCTGGGAAAGACGACCGTCGGGGACCTGCCGGACGACGTCGTAGAGGTGCCGGCGGGGCTCCGCGACGGCCTGGCGGACGTGCCGCTGTCGGAGCTGCCGTCGATGGTCGGCGACGGCGTCCGGTCGGAACTCCCGGCGTCGTCGCGGGCGCTCCTGGAGCAGATCGAGACGAACGTCGTCGACGGGGCGCTGCACGTCCTGTTGGGACTGGACGGCGGCGACTGCACCGGCGCGGAGGTGCTGACGGCGCCGGCGAGCCGCGACCCCGACTTCACCGTCCACGGGGACTACGGGACGTGGCGGGCCGTCGTCGACGGCCGGCCGCCGGCGTCGGCGTTTCTCACCGGTGACCTCCGGGTCGCGGGCAACCGGATCCGGTGGCTCCGGCACGCCGCGATGTTCCAACTGCTGGGCGACGTCGCCGGCCGGGTGGAGACGACCCACCTCTTCGAGCGGTCGTCGCCGTCGCCGGGGAGCCTCCTCGTCGACGAGGCCGTCCGGCACCCGGCCGCGGTCCACCGGTTCGCCCGCCGACAGACGCTCCGGACGCTGGAGCTGCTCTAATCGACGTCGAACTCCTCGGGCGGCTTGCCGGCCTCGTCGAGCACCTCGTCGGCGACGAGTATCGGGCAGTCCACCCGCAGCGCGACCGCGATGGCGTCGCTCGGGCGGGCGTCGAGGACCACGTTCGTCCGCTCGCCGCCGGCGTACCGTTCGGCGTCGATCTTCGCGAGGAAGGTGTTCTCCGAGAGCCCGTCGACGCGGACGCGGTCGATGGCGCCGCCGAACTCGGTGAGCATCTCCACGAAGAGATCGTGCGTCAACGGCCGTTTGAACGGTCGCTCCTCGAGCGCGTGGGAGATGGACTTCGCCTGGTCGGCGCTGATGAAGATCGGGAGCGCCTCGTCGCGCGCCCGAAGCACCACGACCGGAGCACCCTCCTCGCCCCCGTCGTCGACGCTGATTCCGAGGCCCTGGACGTTCGCCTCGTTTGTCATCGCTCGAAGGTCGGAGGGCCGGCACCAAAGGCTTTCGCGTGCCCCGGCCCAGTCTCCGGCATGGGCGAGGCGTACCTCGTCGCGGTCAAGCCCTCGGCCCGCCGAACGAGCCGCGCGGCCGCGGAGTGGGTCGCCGAGCGTGGGCCCCGCCGTCGCTTCGACTCGAAGCAACTGGCCCGCGAGTGGGCTCGGGAAACCAGCCCGCAGGGACACACCCTCTGGATACAGGACGCCCACCCGCTCGATTCGGGGCCGGCCGACGGCTATCTACTGGCGCGGCGGCATCGCGGACACGACCGGGGGCCACCGGGCGAACAGGCGTCGCTCGGCGGGTGCTGAGGATCGAAAATGGGTGGACCGAAAGGGGAAAGGGGGAATCGGGGGGGGGGGGGGGGGGGGGGGTCGCGCCGGGTGAGTCGGAATCGGACGCAGCGCCCGGCGCCATTTTACACCAATGGCTGGAGTAATATCAAAGTTTCCCATGAACTCATCGGCCGTCCCCGGTCGGACGGCTTTTGTCGGTACGGGACGAAAACGGGGCATGGACGCCGACGACGGCCGAGACGACGGTGGCTTCCGGAAGGGCCGGAAGGCGGCGACGCTCGTCGTGCTTCCCTTCGTCGTGCTGGGCGTCGGCAACCTGCTTCTGATACTGCAGTGGGGACTCGACCCCCTGTGGGGGTTCCTGCTGCTGCCGCCGGTCCTGTTCGTGTCGGTCATCGGCTGGATCGCCATCCGCGGGGGGTTCGCGGAGAACCGCACCGGCGACGGCGACTACGACGGCGGGGTGTGACGCCCTACCGCCGTCGGGCCAGCAGCACCAGCGCCGCCCCGACCATCGCGGCGACCGCGGCCACGGCGCCGAAGCCCGGCTGGTTCGGCGCCGACGGCTCATCGGGACCGCCGGGGTCGGCGGTGGAGGTCGGCGTCGCCGTCGGCGTCGGCGTCGTCGCCTCCGACACCCGGACCACCTGCGAGGCCGCTCCGGTCGCGCCGTTGTCGTCGGTGACCTGCAGCCGCACCTGGTATCTCCCGCCCTCCGCGAAGGAATACGACAGCGTCGCTCCGGTCGTCACCAGCTCGCCGTCGACGTACCACTCGTACCGCGCGATGGTACCGTCGTCGTTCACCGCCGGCTCGACGGCGGTCGGGTCGCCGGCCGTCGCGTCGATTTCGGGCAGCGACACCTCGGGACGGGCGTTGACCGTCACCGTCCGGCTCGCCGAGGTTGTCACCCCGTCGTCGTCGGTCACGTACAGCTGGACCTCGTGGTCGCCGGACTCGGTGAAGGTGTACGACAGCGTCTCGCCGGCCGACCGGTTCTGTCCGTCGACGACCCAGCGGTACTCGACGACGGTCCCGTCGGGGTCCGTCGAGCCGCTCGCGTCGAAGACGACCGCCTCGTTGACGTTCGGCAGCGCCGGCTCGCGGCTGAACGCCGCGGCCGGCCCCACCCTGACCGACACGGGCGTCGAGGCCGACGCCGTTTCGCTGGAGACGTTGACGCTGTAGTCGCCGGCGTCGCCCCGTCCGGTTTCCCACTCCAGCTGCACCGACTCCGAGGCGCCGCCGTCGAGGCTCACCGTCGTGTCGTCGAACGTCCGCCCGTCGACCGTCAGCTCCACGGTCTGGCTGTCCGACGCGTCGTCCTCGTTTTCGATCGTCGCGTCGACCGTGAGGGTCTCGCCCTCGCGCACCGGCTCGTTCGTCCCGTCGATGTCGACGTCGAACGTCGAGACCTCGGTCACCCGCGCGACGTCCCGGTCGAAGTCGTCCTCGCTGGAGACGTTGATCGTGTACCGGCCCGCGTCGCCGTCCTCGGTGTCCCAGCTCAGGGTCCGGGTCACGGACGCGCCGCCGTCCAGCGACACCGTTCTGGTGTCGCGCTCCGTCGTGGTCCCGTCTCGGGTGGTCTCGAGGGTGATCTCCTTGGTGGTCGTATCGTTGCCGGTGTTCTCGACGCGTACCTCCACCTCGAGCGTGTCACCCTCGGTCACCGGCTCGTTCGTCTCGTCGATATCTACCTCGAAGCTCGCGTCGTCCTGCGCGGCGACGGTGCCCGTCGCGGGTCCGAGCACCGCGAGCACGGCGACGGTGACTACGAGTGACGATACGACCGCGCGGAACTTGGAGGGGCCTACGTTCGGTGTCATGCTGTCTGTGGTGTGTCCCGTGTCGGCGGATGCCGTCCGACGCGCCGCCGACCGGGTGCGAGTCGACCTTCCGTCTGACCGTCACCGGGGTCGGTTAAATGCTTTCTCTTGGCGCGGGTCGCGCCAGCCTCGACGGGGTGACGACCTCAGGACGGGCGTCGAGGAAAAGAAGGGAAGCGGGGGGAGGGGTCGACACGGCGGAACGGACGCGGCGTCCGCCGCGCGGCCGCTCGTCCGGCTCTTCAATGAGGTCAAGAGTCAGTCGGGTCGGACTCCACTCGGCGGTACGGCGTGGCGGCGATGACCGCCCGTGCGACCGTGCGTCGGTGGTTCGATTCCGGCCCGGGCTCCACCTCCACACCGGCGGTCGGCGGGCTCGCGCCGGAAAGAAAGCGCCGAGGGTCGAGATTCGACCGGAGCCGGACGTGCTCGCCCGCTCGCGTTCGCTGCGCGCCCGGCGGGATTCAGGTTCACGACGTGTTCCGTCGCGGACGGACTCGCTCGTCGCGTCGCTTCCCGCTCGTGGGTCGCGACAGAAAGCGCCGAGGGTGAGATTCGACCCGGAGGGAGACATTCCTGCTCGGCACTTCGCGCCTGCGCGGGCTGTGACTCCCAGGGTTCAAATTCACGACGGCGTTCGCGACTCACGGGTCCCGCGCAGGCCTCGCCGGGCTCGCGGCTTCGCCGCTCACCTATGCCGAGACGCTCCCTTCGGTCGCGCCTCGCTGGGCTCGGCACTGTGCGGCGTCGGTTCGTCGCAGAAGCGTCGAGGGTGAGATTCGACCCGGAGGAAGACTCGCTTCGCTCGTCTTCCAGGGCTCAAACTCACGATGGCGCTTTCTGTCGCGGACGGACTCGCTCGTCGCGTCGCTCCTCGCCCGTGGGTCGCGACAGAAAGCGCCGAGGGTGAGATTTGAACTCACGAGTCCTGACGGACAGTTGCTCTCGAAGCAACCGCCTTGGCCGGGCTAGGCTACCTCGGCTCGTCGCCGCCGGCGACGACGCCGCGCGGCTCGTCGGCGACGTAGCGGACGACCAGGAAGCCGAAGAGGTACTTCGCGACGATGTCGAGGGCGCTGTAGGCCCACGAGGTCACCCCGACCGGCAGCAGCGCCAGCCCCTCGACGCCCAGCGCCCAGACGATGGGGTAGCCGAGCCACATGAACGCGGTCAGGTACTTCAGCGTCTCGAATACCTCGGCGGTGCCGGCGGCGGCCGCGTCGTCGGGCCACTCTACCAGCAGGATGTACAGGACGACGACGAAGAACGCACAGCTCATCAGGAACCAGAACCACCGCAGCGCGAGGCTGGAGGTCGTCAGCGCCGCCGTCAGTCCGGTGACGCACATCGCGATGTCGAAGACGATGGCCGTCAGTAACTTGGTGACGTTCGAGCCGGCCAGCAGGCCGAGCGCCAGCAGAATCGCCGGCGTCGACAGCGCCCACGTCAGATACCTCCCCCACAGCGAGACGACGCCCTCCTGGCCGCCGACCGTCACGTAGGAGCCGTCGACGGCCGGATGGCCGGCCGGCATCTCGAGGATGCTGACCGTCAGTCCCGAGACGAGACCGGTGTAGCTCGCGAGCGAGACCCCCGCCAGCGCGATGTTGACGTACAGGGAACTGGCGAGCAGCGTGTCGCCGAGGATGTACTCGAACAGATCGGCCTGACTGGCCGACTCCTGCAGCGGAACCGATACGAACGGTGCGGCAGTCGCTGGTAACGATGTCATGCAGCCGGACTACCGCCGCGGCAGTACTAAAACGACCACCCAACAGAGAGGGTGACGTCGAACGGACCGACGGACGGCGACGCTATTCCGAGAGCCGGGTCTCGAGGTTCTCGAGGGTCCGCTCGAGTTCGCGGCGGTTGAGCCGCGCGGCCAGCGGCGCGACCAGCCGTCCGACCACCCGCGGCAGCCCCAGATCGTAGTCGGCGGTGTAGGTGACCCGTGTGCCGCCGTCGGCGTCGTCGAACCGCCACTCAAGGCAGCCCTCGATGTCGCCGGTCAGCTCGAAGACGACGCGCTCCGGGGGGTCGTGTTCGACGCCGCGGACCTCGCCGTCGAAGGAGACGCCGAACAGCCGGTAGACGTACCGGGCGTGCTTGCCGCCGTCGTCGAGGACACCGACCGTCTCGACGGTCGACAGCCGCGGCGAGATGCGCGCCTGGTTCTCCGGGACGTCCATGAACTCGAACACCGCCCGCCGGGGACGATCGACGACGGTTTCGGCGCTGGCCTCCATGCGAGACGGTTGGCCGGCCGACGACAAAACGGCTCGGTCAATCGGGCCGATGGGCGACGGTGACCGGCACCGACCCGTCTCGGCGACGCTGCCGAGCAGGACCCGCGACAGCTCCTCCCGGCCGTGGCTGCCGACGACGTGGTCGGCCGTCCTCGTCGGCGTAGTCGATGATGCCCCGTGTGGGGCGGTCGATCGTCGAGTCGGTCGCAACGTCGGCGCCGGTGCCGGCCGCCCGCTCCTCGGTGCCCTCGAGGACGGTCACCGCCCGCTCGCCGACCGGACGCTCGTCGCCGAAGACGGGCGAATCGTCGAGCGCAGCGACACGACGACCCCGTCGAAGAACAGAACGGAATCGGCACGGACGCTCGTCGAGAGTGCGTTCACGACGAACTACGGCCGGGACGGACCGCTACGATGTCAGCATCGTCGGTGACGGCCCCGCAGGCCGTGCGGCGACACCGTCCTGTGTACGGCTCGGTCTCGAGACAGTAGTCGTTGCCGACGGTCACCCGACGCTCCAGAAGTGCGCCTGCGTCGAGAGCTCCCCGGGCTTTCCCGCCGGAATCGAACCGCGCGTACCGCTCACACCGGCACGAGAACACGTCGAACGGTCCTCGTGTACGGTCGAAGATGGAACCGTCGAACCCGTCGCGAGGCGAACCGGGTCGGTCCGGCTCGACCTCGACGGCGAGGGGTCCATGCCGACCACGTCCTCGTGGCCTCGCGGTTCGATAGCGACTTCTCCTCGCGCTCGGCATCGAATCCAAACGAGAGCCGAACGGTCCGGTCCGGGAGATCGTCACGGACCGGACCGACCGAACTAGCGTCGACGGAATCCGGGCGGCGGGACGTGTTACGGGCACTCACCACCGGGCGCTCGTCAGTGCGGGGGACGGCGCACGGATCGCCCTTGGATCTGGTCGAAGAGCCGGTCCTCGACGTTCTGCGGCGACTGGGTCGCAGCCGAGAGATACACCACGAGCAGTACGGACGGCCGATTCCCGTCGGCGTCGAGGAGATCAGTCGCGACGAACGCATTCGACGGGCCGGACACGGCCGCGGATGGCTGATCGAGTTCTTCGAACCGCAGCGATCGCCATGACGGGGGGCGACCTCCGAGAGGTTCCGAACGGAATTCTCGACTCCGCTTAATTACTAAGACAGACGAGTTATTATCTTATAGCAGTTCGCCCCGTTTCGTTTTTAATAACTCTTTTAGTGCCGTGGCATCTCAGTTGTTAACGTGATGGCGTACTCATGCACCCACTGCGACGCACAGTTCCAGAGCGCGACCAGCGTCACCCAGCACGTCGGTCTTCATCACGACACGTGTGCAGCCTGTGACGAACGGTTCGACGACACCGATTCGCTGCGTGACCACATCCACCAGAGTCACTGAATACTACCGGACGTAATTTCGTGGACGTCCGAATCTGTAGTTGTCCACGTATCCGGGCGAACGCGACGGGAGACCGGGCTGGATTCGAGTCGTTGCGTTCGACAGTATGAGTAGACAGTCCGGTACGGGATACACCGACTCTCGGTTTCTCGTCGGGGCCGATCATCGTCGTTGTCGTGCAGCGTGCGCGGGCACGAGGACGGAGACGGTCGCGTCGAAGTGACTTGTAGAAGTGCGACTACTGTGGTATGGTCGCGCACGGAGAGATAAACGGGGCTGACAATATCCGACGGGAGACGCCGTTCGTGACCCCGCCATTCGGTTGGGCGAATAGCAGTGACGGCTGTTCGGCTTACCCTGGTCATTCAGTTCACCCGGACTCGCGGATTCCACCCGCGAGCGACCGCCGAATGACACGTAGCGAGCGGAAGCCCACCCGTCCACGGGTGGGTGCGAGCGACGACATAGTGCTGCCTTCCGCTGCTTTGGCGTGGCTGCAATCCCACATTTTATACTGCCGAGTGTGGTATGATACAGCAAGCAAGTCGGGGGAAACTTGGAGTTGGATGGGTGTCTCCGTCAGCAAAAAGCGAGCCTGCCCTGCACTTGCCACCGCTCCCCGAGACCGAAACGGCGGTGGGACCGATGGTCCGGCCCGCTGGCCACCCGAGAGAACACGACGGTGGAACCACCGCGTCGTCGCCGAGACGAAGCGGGGTTGCTGTGAGCGGATACCCCGGCAACGGCCAAGCACACCAGACCCCCTTGAGGGGCCGAATCAGGACCCGCAAACCGGAGTACCCACGGCGACGTGGGAATCTTGCCTCCGGATGCGGCAACACCGGGTCGCCCACCGCGTGAGGAATCCGACGGTTTCAGCCGTGGGAGGAGGTCGAACGCAAACCCTACCTCTCGACGCTCGGTATTGCCCCGCATTCACGCGGAGAAGGAGGTCAAAGCGTGATGACCTGGTCGACGCCCACGTCGCCGAGAGCCGCGTAGAGATCAGGGAAACACCCGACGGTCACTCCATCGACGGTCCGGTGAGGTTCGTATAGTGTTCGTCCACTCCCGGATTCCCCGATTTCTTCGGCGAGGCCGCGCTTGGATGCGCACTGGTCGCAAAGCATCAGTAATATGTCCTGCTCGTCGGCGACCGTCGTCAGTCGCTCTCCCAGCGGGTCGCCAGCCCGAAACGCGTACGTGTTATCGTGGAAAAAGAACATTCCGACCACATCGACCCCGTGATCGCCGTGCTCTAACTGCGGGAGGATCATATCGCCGAGAATGTAATCGACCGTCTGACCACTACTACCGAACACATATGCAACTTCCATGATATTAAAAACGAACCTCAAATTATTAACTCTTGCGCTTCGGCTCGAGTGAGCTTCCCGTAATCAGTATATCGGTCGGGTAGCGGCCCAGGAACCCTCGAAACGTTCCGTATCTTGGTTTCTGTCGTCCTGGGGTGTCACACTCGCGCCGTGTGCCCAGCACGCCTGCTGGAACACACCATAGGAAAAATTCGAGCCAGAACGAGGCAGGCCAGGTCAGGTCTCGACGCCGACGACGTACACCGTCCGGCCGGTGCCGTCGGCCGTCGCCCACAGCTCGCCCGCGTCGCCGTACTCCGCCGGGCCGAAGGCGTACTCGTCGGTCGCCTCCGGCGTCGCGGGCGCCTCCGCGAAGTAGGTGACCGTCTCGCCCTCTGCGACCGGCGCATCGGCCTCGACGTAGGTCGTCCCGGCGACCTCCTCGGTCGTGACGGCGCCGCCGGCGACCGTCCAGCCGTCCGGCAGCCGGTCGCGGACGCGGACCGGCCCGCCGGCGGACTCGACGGTCAGGTCCACCTGGGCCGTCTGTCCGCCGGTGTAGGTTTCGGAGTCGATCGTCGCCGACAGCGAGGCGTCGGGGAACGACGGCGCGTCGACGCCCTCGGTGACCCCTTCGAACCGCAGTGCCGACTCCCCGAGGACGAGCTCGTTCGAACTCCGGTTGGTCGGGTCGTGTCGGACGTAGTCGTCGTTGTCCGAGGCGATCACGACCCCGAGCCGCGACCCCGCCGGCAATTCCCAGTTGCTGTCCCACGGCTCGACGCCGACGCGGTAGGCCCCGTCGGTCGGCGTCGGTGCCGGCTCGACGTCGCCGTTCCGGAACAGTGAGTTCCGCGCCCCGCGGGCGAACGGCCGGACGCTCCCGTCTGCCCGCCGCTCGTAGACGACCGCCGTGTACCAGGTGTCGTCGGTGGAGTTCGCCAGCAGGTCGGCGGTGACGCGGCCGGTGAACCGCAGACCGCCGTCGAGTTCGGGCGTCTCGAACATCAGATAGCGGTCGCCGGAGCCGCGCTCCTCGAAGAAGTCAGCCTCGGAGACGGGCGGCGAGCGGTCCTCCCAGGTCGCGGCGTCGGCGCCGACGAGCCCGAGTTCGCCGGCCGCCGGCTCGCCGCCGACGAACGGCAGCGCGAACTCGTCGGCGTCGGCCGGCGGCCACGTTTCGAACTGCTGCCGCGGGGTCGAGGCTGACTCGACGTCGGCGGCCGGCAGGTCCATGACGTCCGTCGAGGGGTCGACGTCCAGCCACGCCTCGTCGCCGTCGAGCAGGTACTCGTCGTAGAGGGCGTGCTGGAGGTCGCGGCTGTCGGGGTACTCCGGGTAACTGTGGCCCCAGTCGCCCATGATCAGCCGGACGGGGTCGTGGTCGGCGGCCTTCAGCGCCTCGAAGAACCGCGTCGACCCCCAGCGGATGACGTTGCGGTCCTCCCAGCCGCCCTCGATCATCACCGCACAGTCGACGTCGCCGGCGCGGCGGCGGTACTCCCGTTCGACCCAAAAGTCGTCGTACTCGGGGTCGTACTCGTAGGAGCGGCGCTCGAACTCCGCCCGGCGGCCCGGCTCGACCCGCGCGGCCGTCACCTCGACGTTGTGGCCCTGGTCGTCGCGGGCGTGGCCCGGCGTGGCCGCGAAGCCGAAGTCGAACAGCGTCGGCGTCCCGACCGTGCTGCGGGGCACGCCCCCGAAGTAGCGGTAGTCGTACCAGCGGTCGATGGCCACCTGCGGGACGATGGCCTCGAGGTGCTCCGGCGTCTCGATCGCCGCCGCATACTGGGTCGTCCCGTCGTAGGAGCCGCCGGTCATGCCGACGTTGCCGTTGGTCCAGTCGAACTCGCCGAGGGCGTCGACCAGTTCCTTTCCGCTGAGCCGCTCGCGAATCCCGCCGTAGTCGTAGTAGCCGCCGGAGTTGCGGCAGCCGATGAGGTCGAACGTCGCCCGTGCGTAGCCGCGCGGCACGAAGTAGTCGGCGACGCCGTCGTCGGCGGGGCTATCGCCGGCGTTCAGCGCCTGATAGAGGTCGCCGTACGGCGTATACGTCAGTACCACCGGCACGTCCGCGACCGGCTCGCCGCCGTCGGTCGGCCGGATGATCTCGCCGTACAGCGTCGGCGTCTCCGTCACCTCCTCGCCGCCGGCGTCCTCGAAGGTTATCTCGATTTCGACGTAGAACTCCTCCGGCTCGGCCGCCCCGAACCGCGGCGCCGTCGCGCCGGTCGTCGTCTCGATCTCCGGGTCGGCGGCGGCCGCCCCGCCGCCGAGCAGTCCCAGCGCCCCGGCGCCGGCGAGCGCACCCGTCGCCTGCAGCACCGACCGCCTGTCGAACTCCGGCTCCTCCATGGTTCCGCTCTCTGACGGATCGTAAAAATGTCTGGTGGTACGGCCGGACGATCGACCGGGCGGGATGCTCTACCCCTCCGGCTCCGGGCGGGTGCCGACCGGCACCTCGATTTCCCGCCGCCGGCCGTCCCTGATGACGACCGCGTCGGCGGTGTCGCCGGGCGACAGCTCCAGCGCCAGAATCGTCCCGAGGTCGGTGTCGGAGGTGACCTCGTCGCCGGCGAGTTCGACGATGACGTCGCCGCCGACGGGCACCGAGCGCCCGTCGACGGTCGTCTCGCCGTCGGACCGAGGAACGGGTGGTCGTAGCCGCCCGTCTCGACCAGCTCCGGCAACACCCGCCGGGCCAGCAGCGGCGAGACGGCGAAGCCGACGCTGTTGCCGGCGCCCGCGACCGCGATGCCGGTGACGGCGCCGTCCAGCGTCAGCAGCGGACCGCCGCTGTTGCCGGGGTCGAGCCCCGCGTCCGTCTGGACGGTGTTCGGGATGGCGAAGCCGGTCGGGCTCCGCAGCGAGCGGTTCCGGCCGCTGACGACGCCCACTGACAGCGACGACTCCAGCCCGAACGGGCTCCCGAGGGCGATCACCTCCGTGCCGACCGGCGGGACGCCATCGACGAACGACAGCGGCGACGCGTACTCCGGAATGTCGGCCGACAGCACCGCCAGGTCCGCGTAGACGTCGGTCGCGACGACGTCGGCGGCCGCCCAGTCGCCGCGCTCGAACCGGACGTCCATCTCGTCGGCGCCGTCGACGACGTGCTGGTTGGTGACGAGGTAGTCCTCGCGGACGAACGCCGACCCGCTGCCACCGTCGCCGCGGACGAAGGCGACGGAGTCGATGGCCGACTCGTAGACGCCGGTGTAGGGCGACCCGCGGTCGTCGTCCGAGACCCGGCGCTCGACCGGCTCCGGCGGGTCCGTCGCCGGCGACGCGGTGAGTTGCTCGCTCGAACAGCCGGCGAGACCGGCGGCGACGCCCGCGGTCGCCGCGAGCAGGCGGCGACGCGTTGGCTCCTCCATGCCGCCACTTCGCCGGCACCGGTCAAGTGTGTTTGCCCGACGGCCGTGGCACCGCTCGCATTCCTCGGGGCGACGGCGGCGAAGACGTTCCTCTACGACAGAATGACCTCGGAACGACCTCGATCACCGTCGCCCGGACCCTCTCGTTTCTCGCCGTCGGGGTCGTCCTGCTGGCGGCCTCTTACATCCACGCGCGGGCCCGCGACGACGGCGGGGTCGACCTGCCGGGCCGGGGCTGAGCGCCGCCCCGAGCGCAAGGCACTTGCTCGCGACCGGCCGACGGCGGGGTGTGCCGTCGCGCCGCCGCCTGCTCTGCGTCTGTCTCGCGGCCGCCGGGGGCGGCTGTCTCGAGGCGCCCGGCCGGGACTGCCCGGGGGCGACCTACCGGCTCCGGCTGTCGCCGGCCGAGGAGGCCGGCGAAGCGGTCTCGCTGGACGCCGACTCGCTGTCGACGGCCGGCAACGCCGTCGTCGAGACGGCGATCGAGGACGTCCACGTCGAGACCTGCGTCGACTGGGGCGGCTCCCCGGGGCCGTCGGCGGGGCTGCGCGAGGTCGGCGAGCGGGTCGCGGCCCACGCCGGCGTCTCGCTGGCCGACCGGACCGCCGACGTCGCGGTCGACGCCGTCCGCGACGGCGCCGCCTACCGGCTCCGGCTGGCCATCGAGCCGTGACCGTCGCCGGGAGGCTTTTGCCGTCCCGCGTCCGTCTGGTGGTATGGACGCCGACGACGGCCCGATGGACGTCGAGGCCGCCGGTGCCGTCTGTGCGGAGGTCGTCGACGCCCTCGGGGCGGCGGTCGTCGGCGACGAGCGGTTCTTCGAGCGGCTGCTCGTCGCCCTGCTTTCCCGCGGGCACGTCCTCGTCGAGGACGTCCCCGGGACGGGCAAGACGCTCACCGCCCGGACGCTGGCGACGGTCCTCGGCCTGGAGTTTTCCCGCGTACAGTTCACGCCGGATCTCCTGCCGGCCGACGTCACGGGGACGAACGTCTTCGACGAGGCCGACCGGAGCTTCGAGTTCTCGCCCGGTCCGATCTTCGCGAACGTCGTCCTGGCCGACGAGATCAACCGCGCGCCGCCGAAGACCCAGGCGGCGCTCCTGGAAGCCATGGCGGAGCGGCAGGTGACCGTCGACGGCGACACCCACCCGCTGCCGGAGCCGTTCTTCGTGGCCGCGACGCAGAACCCCGTCGAGCAGGAGGGCCGAGCGCAGCCCGACCGTCGACGCCGTCGTCGACGCCGGGACCGTCGAGACGCTGCGTTCGACGCCGGAGACCGTCCGCGTCGAGGAGGACCTGCTAACGTACGTGGCCGAGCTGGGGCGGGCGACCCGCACGGACGGCCGCGTCGAGGTGGGCGTCTCCCCGCGCGGCGTCCAGCGGCTCTTCGAGGCGAGCCGCGCCCGTGCCGTCGTCGAGGGCCGCGGGTACGTCACGCCGGACGACGTCGCCGAGGTCGCGGTGTCGGTGCTCGCCCACCGGCTCGTGCTCACGGCCGACGCGACCGTCGCCGGCGCCGAGAAGCGCGCCGTCGTCGAGGACGCCCTCGACGAGGTGCCGGTGCCGACGGTCGACTCCGCGTCGCCCGGCTGAGGCGTCAGCCACGCAGCGCCGCCAGCAGGACGACCCCGCCGAACAGCAGCAGGATCAGCGCCGTCGCCGGCTGGCCGCCGCCGGCCGCGAGGAAGCCCCCGAAGGCGACAGCGCCGGCGGCCCCGCCGACCGCCAGGCTGACCGCCGCGTGGACGAGCTCGTTCCGCCGGGTCGTCGTCTCCCGGCCGACGTGGGCCGCCAGCCCGAGGCCGTGGTCGGCGACGTCCCAGGCGGCGATCCCGAGGACGGCGCCGCCGACGACCGGGGCCGGAGGCGCCGCCGTCGCCGCCGCCGCGACGACGGCGCCGGCCAGCGTCGCCCCGGCGGCCGCACAGAGCCGGACGGAGCCGGCCGACAGCGACGTCCCCAGCAGCGCGACGCCGACCAGCGCGACCGCGCCGGCCAGCGGCGTCCCGGCCGCGAGGAAGGCGGCCGCGAGCCCGCCGAGACCGACGGCCAGCCCGACCGACAGCACCGGTGGCGCGGCCGTCGGCTCGGCGTCGGCGCCCGGGGGGGTCACTGCGACCACCGCCGTGCCGCCCGGTCGCCGGCGGCGGCCAGCGGCTCGGCCGGCGTCCACTCCGCGACGCGGACGCCGGCGGCCCGCAGTTCCGCCAGTCGGAGGCCCCGCTCGAGGCCCGCCAGCCGGCCGCCGGGGCGGTCCGGCGGCGTCGGGTCCGGCGAGACGACCGTCACGGCGTGCCCGAGGGCGTCCAGCCGCTCGGCGAAGGTGACCGGGGTCCGGTCGACGCAGGGCGAAAACAGCAGCACCTGCGCGTCGGCGGGGAGCCGGCGGCGGAACCGTCGGCGCCACAGCCGAGAGACGAACCGGCGGTCGGGGTCCGGCGGCGTCGGCGCGAACCCGGGGTCGGTCACGAGCGTCTCCCGGAGTCGCGCCCGGTGGGTCCGGCCCGTATCCGGCGCCAGCCAGGCGGTCCGCGGCGACAGCGCCGCCGCGCCGACGCGGTCGCCCTTCGACAGCAGGACGTCGGCGAGTCGGCCGGCGGCGTCGACGCTGCGCTCGACGGCGCTTTCGGCCGTCGGCGACGGCGCGACGTAGGCCGCCGGCCGGGCGTCGACGACCAGTACGACCGTCGCCGCCCGCTCTTCCCGCAGCTCCAGCGTCGCCAGTTCGCCCGTCCGGGCCGCCCGGTTCCAGTCGACGCGGCCCCGCGGGTCGCCCCGGCGGTACTCCCGGACGGCGTAGAACTCGAGGCCGGCGCCGCCGACGTCGGTCGGTACCCGGCCGGCGAACGGCGTCGTCAGCCCCCGCAGCGGTAGGTCCGTCGCCCCGTCGAACGCCGGCACACAGCGCAGCCGGCCGCCGGCGGCGACGGTCGTCGCCCGCTCGCGGGCGCCCAGCGGCCCCCGGGCGACGACCTCCAGGCCCGTCCACTCGTGGTCGCCGCGGGTCGCCCGGACCGTGTAGGCGAACGTCGCCGCGTCGCCGCTCCGGAGCGCGGAAGCGTGTCTGGCCGGGCCGTCGACGACCGCCAGTCCGTCCGGCACCCCGTCGACCAGCCGGAGGTCGAACAGCGTCGGCCCCTCGTTCGCGACGGTCACGGTCACCCGGACCTCGTCGCCGGGCTCGGGCGTCTCGTCGGCGACGACCCGCTCGACGGCCAGCGAGGGCTGCGGCCGGACGGCCGCCGCCCGGACGGCGAGGTAGCCGGCGGCGACGGCCGCCGCCAGCACCGCCCCCGGCGACCGGAACAGCACGCCCGCACCGGCGACGACGAGGGCGGCCGCCCCGAGGCCGGCCCAGCGGTTCGTCGCCGTCACCGGCCGCGCACCTCCTCGACGGCGGTCAGCGCCCGCTCGACGCAGCGCCGGACCGTCGACCGCCGCCGCAGCAGGTTCCGCACGCGCATCCGGGGCGGCAGCGACGCCGGCTCCGCCAGGTAGCCCGCCGCCACCGGGTCGTCCGTCCAGCTTCCGTCGTCGACGGCCGTCTCGGCGGCCGCCCGGTCGTAGCCGCCGTGGGCGACGAGAACGTCGACGGCGATTCCGCGGAGCCGCCGCCGGAGTTCGGCCCGACGGGCGACGCCGTCCTGGCCGGTCGCCCGCAGCGCCGTCTCGACCTCGTCGCCGAGCACCGCCGAGCGGTGACGCGGCTCCGGCGACTCGACGTCGGCCCGTCGGCGGTCCGTCGCCCGCGCCGCCAGCGCGTAGCGGACTCCGGCGACGACCGCGAGAACGCCGACGACGTCGACGACCCGCAGGTCGACGCCGAGAACCACCCCCCGGTCGAACAGCGCCACGAGGCCGACGGCGACGGCGGCGACGCCGAGGACGGCGAGCCGACGCATCAGCCTCCTTCGTCGTCGGGCCGGAGGCGCCGGAACGTCTCGACGGCGCGGCGCTCCCGGTCGTCGGTCGGCTCGCGGTCGCCGTACCGGACCGACTCGAACAGCCGCGTCAGCGCCGCCACGTCCTCGCGGTCCATGCCGGCCTCGACGGCCGCCTGCCGGAACTCCCGGGGGGTGGTCGTCTCCGGCGACGCCACGTCCAGCCGCTCGGTCATCCGGCGCCAGGCGCGGTACACCTCGTTGTCCGCGTCGGCGTCGCCGTCGGCGATGCGGTCGGCCGCCGCGGCGGCGACGCGGCCGACGGCTGCTGCCGGCTCCTCGCCCTCGTCCGGGTTCGACGTCTCGTCGGCGGCCCGCCCGTCGCTGCCGGTCGCCAGCAGCGCGACGAGTACGACGGCGACGGCCACCGCCACGAACAGTGCAATCAGCGGCGTCGACGACGACACGGCGCCGGCGGCGCCGTCCGACCCGCCGCCCGCCGGCAGCAGGCCCTCGCCGACGGCGCCGCCGGTCGACGGCAGCGCGATGTCGCCGGCCGACCCGCAGAACGCCAGCCCGACCCACAGCAGGCCGACCGGGAGCCCGACCGCCCCGCAGACGGCGGTCCCGGCGGCCGTCGACCGGGTCGACCGGTAGACCACGGCGAACAGCCCGGCGAACAGGAGCCCGCCGACCAGCAGCGCCGGCGGCTCGCGGAGCGCCGGCAGACAGAGCGGCTCCGACGTCCCGGCGGCCCCGTCGAGGCTCCGGTCGGCCGCCGCGTCGGTGCCGCCGGCCGGGTCGTCGGCCGTGCCGCCGTCGTCGCCGCCGACCCCGGAGCCGTCGCCGCCGAGGCCGGCACCGTCGGCGACGACCGCCGAGTCGAGCGTCGCCGCGGCCAGCGCTAGTGCGACGACGGCCAGAAGCGCGAGCGCGAGCGGGAGGACGCGGTCGCGGTCCACGGCCGGCGTTGCGGGGCGACGTCAAAAAGCGTTCCTGCCCCCGCCGATAGCTTCTTTTAGCTGCCTGCGCTGGGTTCACATAATGGCGAAGCCCCTCGCGCGTGCTCGCCGCGTGGTCACCGAGGTCCACGACGAGGTCCGCGAGGCGCTCGGGAAGAAACACACCCCGAAACAGGTCGCCTACAGCTTCGCCCTCGGGGTGTTCATCACCGCGCTGCCGACCCTCGGGACTGGGGTGCTGGCGTTCTTCGTCATCGCGTACCTCTTCGAGAGCATCTCGAAGGTGTCGCTGTTCGCCTCGGTCATCGTCCTCAACCCGGTCGTGAAGTGGGGCGTCTACGGCACCAGCTTCTGGGTCGGGACCGTCGAGTACCGCCGCCGCCAGGGCGACATCGGGCTCCTCGAGCGGTCCTACGAGCGGCTCTTCGGGCACCCGGAGGAATGAACGACCGGTCGGCCGCCGCCGAAAAGGGAAGACACTTGACTGACTGACCGGTCAGTTGATACGTCCGCAGTGTCCGCCGTCCCGGACTCCCCCCGGCTCGTGATGCTCGCCGTCGGCCTCCTGCTCGCCCGGTCGGGGCTCGTCACCGAGGCCCGCGTCCGCCGGACGAGGACGACCGAGTTCGCGTGGCCGCGCGTCGTCACGGGACTGACCCGAATGTCGAAGAGCGCCGTCGACGTGGCGACGGTCGGTCTCGCGGTCGGGTCGATGCCCATCGCCGGCGCCGGCGTCGCCGGCCCGTTCGGGGGCTGACTTTCTCCGTCAGTGGCGTCGCCGGCGGCACCATCGCGCTGATCAGCCAGCGGTACGGCGCCGGCGCCGACGAGAAACCGGGGCCGGCGGTCCGCTCGAGCGTCCTGCCGGTCGTCGTCGTGACGATGCCCGTCGTCGCCGTCTCCTGAGCGGTTCCGGCGGCGCTGATCGGCCTGCTGAGCGGCGATTTCCGAGACGGTTCGGCTCGGCGCCGCTACCTCCGGGTCGTCGCGCGGGTGCCGTTCGCCGGGCTCGCCCTCACCGGAAGCCCCGTCCCGGTCGGCGCCGACAACGCCTGCGCCGCGACGGTGCTGCGGGCCGGCGGCGCTAAGCTACCATCGGTCCCGCTCCGGTGCCCGGAAGCGCGTGAGCCGGGAGTACCGCCCCGAGGCCGTCGCGGGCGACCGAAGCCCCTCGTCGGTCAGTCGTCGGTGTCGGAACGGAGCCGTCGCGGCGGCCACTCCGGCGGGAGCGCCCCCGCCTCCTGGAGCCGGCCGATGGCCCGCCGGCGGCTGACCGCCAGCGTGATCCGGTTCGCCAGCAGCGTGTAGTGGTGGGTGCCGGTCTCCTTCCGGATGTAGTCGGTCGCGCCGGCGTCCATCGCCGCCTCGATCACCTTCTCGCCCCGGACGCTGGTGAACAGAACGAAGGGAAACCAGGGGTGG
>PXSC01000046.1:0-13741 GCA_003023535.1 Halobacteriales archaeon QS_9_70_65
CGTCGTACTCGTCGCCGAGCCACCGGACGTACAACTCGATCAACGCCCGCTCGTCCTCGACGACGAGTACCGTCGGCTGGTCCGAGTCGCTCATTCGATGTTCGGTATTTCGCCGGGAGGAAGGTATAGTTTGGCTTCGGGACCTCCGTTGAAGACGAGCCGACGGTGGGAAATCCGCAGTCAGGGTTGGCTGTCCGGCGAGATGAAGTATATCGCCCGCTCTTTGTTGTCGAAGACGATCGTCACGACGAAGAACTCTTCTTCGTTTGCGTCCCGTTCGCTCCCCATATTATTCCTAAATGCGAACGCATAAGACGTCGTGCCTGACGTGGAAATCGTATCCGGTCCATTGCTCCACTCGGGGCTGGAGGAGTTGTAGAATTGGCCACCTATCTCCATTCCGCCTATTGCCTCCTCGCCGTTGTCGGAGTTGAACATGGAGGCTTCGACCGGCGCGTCTCCATCAGCCCTGTAGAAGTTGATTCTAATAGATTCGATATCCCTAGAACTCGTTCCGGTGGCCGTGAAGTCAGCCTCAATGACGTTAGTGTTTGTCGTAAATGTCCCACTAAATGGTGGAGGGAACGTATTCGACTGTCGAATCCGAGCGTCCTCCAGCTTAACCGTCGATGACGGATTTACGCTGATCCGGCTGACCTGCACCGTGAACTCGGCGACACAGCGACTGGCACCGGGACATCCGGGAGCGACGTCCGGGTCGCTGCTGTCAATTTCGGCGGATATAGACTGTGTCCCGGGTGTGCTCGGGGTCACGGGAACCGCCACCCGGCCCTGGTCGTTCGTGATATTGGTGACCGTCCCGCTAGGCGTACTGGTCTTCACGCTGACGTTGCTGACGGGGTTGTTGTACTGGTCGCGGACCTCGTACCTGACGTTCGCCGTCGACTCCGTTGCGACGGAGGTGGTACCCTCCCCGGCGGGAACGAGGTAGTATCCGTCTTCGCTGGAGGTGTTCCGGCCCAGCGCGATGCGCGATGTTCTGAGGTTGTACTGCTGTGACCCGTCCAATTCTATCTCCACCCCGTCCGAGGTCGAACTAATGCTGTTGATCGTGTTCGACGAACTTGGGTCGTAGAGTTCTCTCCACTCCGATACGGGCAACTCCGACGGCAGCGACAGCACGATGTCGCCACCCGAGCTTTCGATTGGGACACTCCGCGACGGCGCGCTATTGGGTCGGACCGTCAGCGACTGCGTTGTCGACCTCGTCCGGTTGTAGTCGCCGGCGATGAATATCAGGTTGATGTCGTTCCCGTCGACGACGGACCCCTCATTCTGTATCGTCGTCCCGTCGCTGTAATTGCTGTAGAGGACGCCGTACTCGTACCGGATGGTCGGGTCGTTCTGGAGTTCGTTGTAGTTAGCACTGTACTCAATTCGTCGTGAGAACAACTGCAGGGTGTTGGAGGTACTGGAACTACTGAAGTAGTCGTCGACCTCGCCGTCTGCTTCGACGTTCCGTATCTGTACCGATTGGTTCCCGGTCGTGCCCACCGTCCCCTGCACGCGCGGCGGGTTGAAGAACAACAGCCGCGAGGGGTAGCCGGTGCCGCTCTGCACTGCGACGGACTGCTCCTCGCCGCCGGCGGCGACGGTGGAGGCGACCTCGTGGAACTTGACCAGGTCCTCCTGCACCTGGGCGGTATGTTTGATCTCGACCTCTCGGTTCTGGTCCGGCACCGCCTGTACCTGGATGATGCCCAGAAGCGTCACCAGGATGCCGAACACCAGGATGGCCCCGACGACCTCCGATACCCCTCTGTCGTCCGAATCGAGTCGCGTGTGCATGTCAGATCACCAGAAAGACGATCGTGCTGAGGATCACGAGAACGATGCTGTACTTCAGCCCGCCCAGTACCTCGTTTTCGGCGAGTTTGCCGGCCAGCAGACCGCTGCCGATGCCCTGGATGAGTACCGAGTGGAAGAATACCGCCCGGTAGAGGCCGATCCGGAGGTTGGCGACGCTACCGAGGGCGGCGCCGGGGCCGCTGGCTTGCTCCGGGGCCGACTCGACGGCCTCCAGCTGGGCGATACGGCCCAGGTAGGCGATGTCCAGCACGGCGATGACGCCGAGAAACACCAGCACGCCGATGATGACGATGGCGGTGTAGGCGCCCATCTCGCTGCGGCGCTGGCGCTCGATCTGGTGGCGGTTGCGCGTGTCCTGGGCCGCGATGGAGATGATCTGCGAGAGGTCGCTCGAGGAGCGGTTGCCCTTCGCGATGAGCTTCATCGTCCGGGTCACCTGCGGAACGCGGAGCCGGTTGGCGAACTCCAAAAGGGCCCGCTCGACGTCTTCGTTCCAGGCGATGTCGTTGCGGACCTTCCGCAACTCCTCGGCGAGAACGCCCTCCGACCACCGGGCGACGAGGTTCAGCGACTCCACGAGCCGGATGCCCATCTGGTTGGCGCTGGAGAGGATGTTCAGCGTGTCGGGAAACCGCTCGGAGATGCGCCGTCTCTTCCGCCGCCCCGACTCGTACAGCAGCGTCAGTGGCACGCTGGCGACGAGAAACGGCAGCACGAACAGCGCGATGGTCCCCCTGACGGGCGCGTCGTAGAGCCCCTCCAGCGACGTCGGCGCGTTCCCCGTCGCGACGAGAACGCCCACGCAGACGACGGCCGCCGGGACGGTCAGCACCAACGACAGCAGCGGATTCCGTTTTTTGATCTGTGCGATGGGGTTCCGCAGCTTCTCCCGCCGCTGGGCCCTCTCCTTGTGGCGCTCGTACTCCTCGTAGTCCGGGTCCGAGGTTACCCAACTGTTCGGCTCCGTGCGAACCTCCTCGCGGTCCAGCTCCAGCGTCTCGGTCGATTCGGCGTACGGCTTCGCGAGGATGTCGACGGCCGCCAGGAACCCCAACATTCCGAGCGGCAGTCCGGCGTACACCAGGAAGACGACCTGCAGCAGCGCCTGGCCGCCGAGCAGGCTGATCACGAGCAGCACGACGATGAGAAACAGCGGCGCGGCGACGAAGGCGACGATGAAGATCTCCGCCAGAATCGACAGCGTCTCCAGGAACCCCTCCTGTTCGTCCTGGGCGCGGTTCATGTACGTCTCGGCTTCGTCCTCGAGGAAGGTCGCGAACTCGCTGCCGGAATCCAGCACGGATATCAGGTCGTCGACGAACTGCTCGAAATTCTCCGACGGCGTCACGCTGCGGGCGTCCCGCAGCGCCGAAAAGAGGTCGTTGCCGAACAGCTCCACGTCCCGAACGATGGTGTCGAACTCCCGGGCGACCTCGCCGTAGACGTCCTCGGCCTCGGCCATCTCCTTCATCACCTCGAAGGCGTTCATCCCGCCGTGGCTCAGTGCGTACATGTAGACGATGGCGTGCGGCAGCAGCACGTCGATCTGCCGTTCCCGCGAGCTCGCCCGCGACGCCGGGTAGTAGTAGCCGGTCGCGAAGGCACCGCCGGCGAACAGCCCGATGGTCAGCGCCACCAGCAGCGCCGACCCGCCGGCCTGCAGCGCCGTCGACGTGACGCCCAGCGCCTCCCAGCCGTCGAAGACGAACAGCTGGAGGCTCAATACGGTCCCGAGGAACAGCCCGACGGCGCTCGCGATGAGGGTGTACCCCATCACCCGTTCGAGGTAGACGTCGTACGTGTACCCCATCTGAGCCTGGTTGAGCCACCGCTGGAGCTTCTTGAACCGGCCGGGGTTCAGCAGGAAGTACGTCCTGATGCGGCCGTGTTCGTCCCTGAGCCGGTCGCGGTCGTCCGCCGAGAGGTCGTGTCGCTCCGGGAACCGCTGTTCCAGTTCGTAGTCCGGGATCGGCGACGGCTCGTCGAGCGTCTCCCCGCTCATTCCTCTTGGAAGTCCCCGGACTCGAGCGTCCCCTGGTCGACCTGCTCCAGCAGCGTCTCCTGGTCGTTGCCGAACATGTGGATGGCCGAGGTGACGTCCTGGTAATCGGAGATGTCGTTGTCGACGAGATACTGGAGGAACTCCCGGCGCTTCCGCAGCTCCTCGGCGAGTCTGCGACCGCTCCAGCCGCGGTCGTCGGCGATGTCCTGCAGCACCTGGGAGTTGTTCACCCGCTGGATGATGTCCTCGTCGGCGTCGCGGGCGAAGATGTCGATCGCCCGGATGGCGTCTTCCGCGTCGCCGCTCGGCAGGATCTCCGTGACGCCGTCGTTCCGCCGCACCCGGTCGCCGTCCATGAACGTCTGCTTCTGGATGGAGATGATGTCCAGTTCCAGCACCATCTGCGTCGGGACGTTGAGCGGCTGGTTCTCCAGGCGGTTCAGCACGCCCTCGACGCTTTCGGCGTGGATGGTCGTGTAGGCCGTGTGGCCCGTCCCGATGGCCTGGAAGAACGTGAAGGCGACGTTCTGCTCGGTCCGGATCTCGCCGACCAGCAGGTACTCCGGCCGCTGCCGGAGTGCCGCCTGCAGGAGTTCGTACATCGACACCTCGCCGCGGCCCTCGGAGGTGATCGACTCCCGGGTGAGACTCTGAATCCAGTTGTCGTGCGGCAGCGTTATCTCGCGGGTGTCCTCGATGGAGACCACCTTCGCGTCCTCGGGGACGAACATCGAGACGGCGTTCATCGAGGTGGTTTTGCCCGACCCCGTCCCGCCGGAGAAGATGAGCGAGCGGTTGTTCTCGATGGCCAACCAGAAGTACGCCATCTGCTCGGTGCTGAACGTGCCGCTCTGGATGAGGTCGACCGGCGTGAACGGGATGGTCGCGAACTTCCGGATGGTGAAGTTCGACCCCCTCGTCGCCACGTCCGAGCCGAACGTCAACTGCACCCGGGAGCCGTCCGGCAGGGTGCCGTCCATCAACGGCTCCGAGACCGAAACCTGCTCGCCGGCCCGCTGGGCCAGTCGGAGCGCGAACGACGACAGCTGCTGTTTCTCGAAGGCGATGTTCGTCGGCATGTCCCGGTGTTCGGTGTGGTAGACGTACACCGGAATGCCGACGCCGTCACACGAGACGTCCTCGATGTTCGGGTCCCGCATGATCGGCTCGATGGGTCCCAGGTGGACGAAGTCCCGCATCAGGTAGTACCTCAGCTTCAGCAGCGAGCCCTCCTCGATCGTCGCGGCGGCGTGATCGGAGATGACGTCTTTGACCTCCTCCTCGAACAGCGCCTCTCGGTCGTCGCCGTCCTCGAGGTCCTGGTACATCAGGCTGTTGCGCAGGATCTTCACGAGGTCCTCGCGGACGTACTCCTCGAACTCCGAGAGGTCCGGCTCGTGGACCCGGTACCGGAGCTTGTCCTCGCCGTCCCGCCGCAGGATGGACACGTAGGCGTACGGCTTGTCGACCCAGAGTCGCTCGATTTCCTCGTGGTTCTGGAGGTAGGAGAAGTCGAAGAAACGGCTCTTGACGAACTCGGTGTCGGGCCGCTCGGCGAACGATTCGTCGAGTTCCGCCTCCTGGAAGTACTCTTCGACCGCCCTGAGGATCTCGCCTTTTATCGGGTGGTCGGCGACGAGCGACCGGTCGTCGGTGGCGATGCCGTCGATCGGCTCGCCGACCTCGTCGGGTTCCGCTCCGCTGCTCATGGTACTCCCCACGCTCGGTTCGTGGTCCGGTTCCCTACCGTCGGTGTTCCGTCGATTCCGTCGATCATCTGTATCAGGACTGACACCGCTGGCCGTCGGCCGCTCTCGTGACGCATGTCGCCTCGTCGACCGTATACGACGGGGACATGCTTGCTGTGTCGGCTCTGTGGCCCCAGCCTATTATCGCTGGCGAATAAAACCACTGGTGAGCCGAGCGGAAGATTCTAACCGCGGGACGCGACCACACCGCCGTACGGCGGTTGAGCCGCCGCCATCCGGACCGGAGGCGTCGTCGGCCGTTCCCGCCCTCCGGCCGCGACGACGGCGCCCGACACGTCGGGCACCGGCATCTCGCGTCGTCGCAGGGTGCAGTTACGGCTCACTCCGCTCCCTGCTCGCGTCTCCGAGGCCTCGCTTCGTTCGCGCCTCGCTATGCGCTCGCGGGTCGCTTCGCTCCCCGCTCGCGTCTCCGAGGCCTCGCTTCGCTCGGCCTCGCTATGCGCCAACCGGGACTCCCGCGAGGGAGGCGAGACGCGACCGGAGGGAGCGTCTCGGAACGGCCGAACGGTGACCGGAGGGAACCGTGAGGCAGCGAGTGGGAGGTCGGTCGGCAAACGACCGTAGGGAGTGCACTCGCGGGTCGCTTCGCTCCCCGCTCGCGTCTTCGAGGCGCTCACTTCGTTCGCGCCTCGCTATGCGCCGACCGGGACTCCCGCGAGAGAAGCGAGCGGGAGGTCGGTCGGCAAACGACCGTAGGGAGTGCGCCGACCGGGATTCGAACCCGGGCCATGAGCTTGGAAGGCTCAGGTCCTACCACTAGACCATCGGCGCGCTCACTCCGTTCGCGCCCCGGGGCTCGCGATTCCTCCGGAATCGCTCACCATCGGCGCGCACGTCACTCCGTTCCTCGCGCCCCGCGGCTCGTAATCCCTCCGGGATTACTCACCATCGGCGCGCTCACTCCGTTCACGCCCCGCGATTCCTCCGGGAATCGCTCACCATCGGCGCGTGGCGACGTAACGCGGCGCCGATTAAGGGCCTTTCCGTTCCGCCGCGGTCACGACGGCGTAGCAGTTGCCGCTGGAGCGCCACGAGCGGGCGACCGAGAGGTCGCCGGCCGCCAGGTCGGTCTCGAACTCCGCCGGCGCGTAGATGTGGTAGTACCGCGGGACGGTCTCGCCGTCCGGGAGCGTCCAGTCGACGTGGGTGTCGAAGCCGATCTCGGCGTCGTCGGCGTCGAAGCGGTCGTGTGTCGTGCTCCAGGCGCTGACCAGCGCCTCGCCGCCGGGCGCGAGCACCCGCGCCAGCTCCCCGAGGCTCCGCCGCCGGAGCCGCCGCTCCGGGAGGTGATGCAGCGTCGCGACGTAGACGCCGAGGTCGGCGACGTCGGCCGCGAGCGGCAGCCGCGCGGCGTCGCCCTGTAGGAGCGCCGCCGCCGGCACCCGATCGGCGGCCGTCGCCAGCAGCCCGCCGCTGGCGTCCACGCCGACGACCCGGTCGGCGACGCCGGCGAGTAACTCCGCGTTGCGGCCGTTGCCACAGCCGACGTCGACGGCGACGTCGCCGCTCCGGTCCTCGCAGAACGCCTCCGCCTCCGGCCACGGGTGGGCCCGCGTCCGCGCGAAGTGCTCGGCGATGGCGTCGTAGGTCGTCCGGACGGCCCGCCGGTCCCGGTCGTCGGCCATGTTCCGCGTTCCGGGGCCGGCGACAAGAGCGCCGCGGTTCCGCGCTACCCCAGGAGCGTGAGGACGAGGTACGTGATCGACAGCATCACCGTCGCGTGCTTGGCGCCGTCCTTCAGCGAGCCACCGCCCATCATGCCGCCGACGAGCCCCGACAGCAGCGACTGTATCAGCGCCGAATGGAAGAACACGAGCCGGTAGGTGTCGACGTCGCTGCTCTCGACCCCGCCGACGACGCCCGGCGCCCGTTCGGCGGCGTCGCCGCTGATCGCCCCGGAGTCGGGTAGGTTCGGTATCAGCACGAAGTCGATGGCCATGATGACGACCAGGAAGACGACGAAGGAGATGTAGATGACGACGAGGTACGTGAGCATCTCCTGGCGGCGCTGGCGCTCGAGCAGCCGGTCGGCGCGGGCCTGCTCGGCGGCGATCCGGAGTACGGGCCCGATCTGGTTGGACGCCCGCATCGAGTTCGTGATGAGCGTCACGACGCGGGTGACGGAGGCCGTCCGGACGCGGCTCTCGAAGCGCTCCAGCGCCTGCTCGACGGTCGCGCCCCACCGGATGTCCCGCCAGATGCGCTCGACCTCGTCGTCGAGCGGGCCGAGGTCGCTCCGGCGGACCCGGTCGAACGAGGAGACGACGGCGGTGCCGGCCTCGTTGAGGCTGGCCAGCCGGTCGAGCAGGTCGGGAACGGCGCCCTCCAGCCGTCGGAGCCGGCGCTTTTTGAGCTCGTAGACGACGGTGAACGCCCCCATGACGAACAGCAGCGCCTGCACGACGTGGTCGTCGACCAGCCGGACCCCGAGTTCGCCCGCCGCGGCCGGCTCTCGGAGCCGGTACAGCGTCGCGACGACGGCGACCGGCACGGTGACGTAGATCATCAGCGCCGGCCGGTCGATCAGCGCCTGCAGCGGCGAGGCGAGTTTCGTCCGGAGCGACCGGACCGCCTCGTACGCCCGCAGCCGCCCGTGGTTGCGCCGGGAGTTCGGCCGGAGGTAGCCGCCGTCCGAGCGGACGCCCCGGAGCGAGTCGCTTTCCGCTCCGCCGACCAGCGCCCGCTCGCTGTCCCGCGAGATCCGCAACGGCCCGGTGACGTCGTAGAGGTACGCGATGAAGATCAGATTCACCGCCGGCAGGAGAACGTACGTGATGACGCGCAGCGCGAACAGCGCCTGGCCCGTCACCACCCCGATGATGAACAGGATGGTGATGAGAAACAGCATCCCGGCGACGACGACCGTCACGTACACCTCGGCGGTCGTCGCCAGCAGGTCGAGGATCTCCTGTTGCTGCTCTTCGGCCTCCTCGCGGTAGCGTTCGTACTGGTCGCGGAGGAACTGCGAGACGTCGCCGCCGCTCCGGAGGATGCTTCCGAGGTTCTCGGTGAACTGCTCGAACTGCTCGGACGGCGTCCGCAGGGAGACCGTCTGGACCGCGGTGACGAAGTCGGCGTTGAACAGGTCGATGCTGCGGACGGCGGCCCGGATCTCGGTCGCGCTCTCGCCGAAGACCGCCTCGTTGCGCGACAGCGCCCGCATCACGTCCGGAAACGACATTCCCCCGCGGGTGAGCGCGTAGACGAACGCCACGGTCCGGGGCATTCCGGCGTTGATCTGCCGTCTCCGTGTGTCGGCCCGAATCGACGGGGCCCGCCACCGGACGAGGTGTGTGACGGCCCCGCCGACCGCCCCGAGGACGACCGCCCCGACGACGACGGCGACGGCGATGGCGCCGTCGACGCCGACCGCCGCCGCCACCCCCCCGAGCGCCTCGAGCAGCCACGAGAGGTCGGGCGCGTTCGTGAACAGCCCCAACTGCGGCAGCGAGACGGGTCCAGCCCCGTCGAGGAGCCGGGCCCCGATCCGGGCCGCGTAGCCGCCCAGCACGCCGCAGGCCAGCGCCGACCCGGCGACGTACAGCCGGGTCCGGGCGGCGTACTCCCGGTACGGCGTGCCGATCGCCGCCCGCCGGAGGAGCAGTTCGCGATAGCCGTCCGGCTCGAGATCGACCCCCGGCGAGAGCGCGAAGGCCACCCGCGAGAAGAGCCGGTCGAGTCGGCCGCTGTACGGGACCACCACGAACAGACACAGTAACAGGAACGCCGCGACCGCCGGCAGGTACCACAGGGAGGCGGCCATCAGTCGTCCGGGCCGAGCCGCATCGCCTCCTGTTCCTCGAGTTCCCCGATGCGGTCCATCACCTCGCCCGGCCTGGCGTAGTAGCGGTTCACCATGGCCGTGAACTCCCGGTGCCGGTCGACGCCCTCGTCCCAGAGGTGCTCGAGGAACCGCCGCCGCCGCTGCATCTCCCGGAGCAGCTCCGACTGCGCCCAGCCGCGCTCCTCGCGGATCTCGTCCAGCATGTTCTGGTTGCCCTCCCGGAAGCTGTCGTCGGCCGACTGCCACTCGTAGGCGTTCGTGTAGTCGAGCTCGCCGGTCCGCCCGTCGATGCCCTCGATCTCGGCGACGGCGTCGGCTCGCCGAACTCGCTCGCCACCGAACCGCGCCAGCGTCTGCACGCAGAGGACGTCCAACGACTGCACCATCGGCCGCGGCACGTTGATCGGCTCGTTCTCCAGGCGGTTGATGACCGTCTGCACCGAGTCGGCGTGCATCGTCGACAGCGTCGTGTGGCCGGTGTTCATCGCCTGGAACAGCGTGATGGCCTCCGCACCCCGGACCTCGCCGACGATGATGTACTCCGGCCGGTGCCGCAGCGACGACCGCAGCAGGTCGTACATCGAGACGCTGGAGCCCTCGTTGAGCCGCTCGCGGGTGACACACGACAGCCAGTTGTCGTGGTTCAGCGACAGCTCGCGGGTGTCCTCGATGGTGATGAGCTTCGACCCCGGCGGGATGAACATCGAGATGGCGTTCATCGAGGTGGTCTTGCCCGAGGCCGTCCCGCCGGCGAAGATGATGTTCCGGTTGTGCTCGATGGCCATCCACAGGTACGCCATCTGCTCCAGCGAGTAGGTGCCGAACTCCAGGAGGTCGATCGGCGTGAACGGCTCCTCGCTGTACTTCCGGATGGTGAACGCCGAGCCGTGCGGCGTCACCTCCTCGCCGAGGGCCAGCTCCGCCCGGGAGCCGTCCTCCAGCGTCGTCTCGACGATGGGGTTGCCGACCGAGATGTGCCGGCCCGCCTGCTGGGCCATCCGGACGATGTAGTCGTCCAGCTCCTCCCGCCCGAAGACGACGTTCGTCTTGATGTCCTGGTAGTCGTCGTGATAGATGTACAGCGGGTGGTCGTAGCCGTCACAGGAGATGTCCTCGATGTCGGGGTCGTGCATCAGCGGGTCGATGCGCCCGAAGCCGCGAAACCGCCGGTGGAGGTAGTAGTAGAGCCGGTGGAAGCCGGCGACGTCGGCGTCGACGCCGTACTTCTCGAGCCGGCTCCGCAGCTCCCGCCCGAGCACCGTCTCCGGGTCCTCCTCCGTCTCGTCGGTGCCGTAGACGAGCGGCGTCCGGACGTCGTCGTACAGCGCCTCCAGCAGGTCCGTCTCGAACCGGTCCAGCTCCGGCTCGACGACGCGGTAGAGGTGCTCGTCCGTCCGGTCGTCGTAGGTGACGGCCGCGTAGGCGAACGGCGGGTTCAGCCAGTACCGGTCGACGACGCGATCGTCGAACTCCAGCTCGTCGACGAGGCGGCCGTGATCCGACGGTCGGTAGCGCTCGTCCGGAACCGTCGACCCCCGGAGCAGCTCCGCGGTCCGGGTCAGCCGCTCGCGAACGTCGGAGAGGGCGCCGCTCGAGGGGTCGTCCTGGTTTCGTGCCATGTGATCGCGACGTCCGTGATCGCTTGCCGCGGGTACGTCCTCCGGCGGTATAAATCCCGCCAGCGAAACGAGCGCCGACGACGGCCCGGGCGGCGGGCGCCGACGGCGGCCGGCTTGACGATGGCGTTACGTTCATCACGCCGGGCCCACTACACGGATGACAAGGGATGCGGCGTGATTATTTCACTCTGACGGTCGACGGCGTCGGCGGCGAATCGGACCGCCGGCCGGTCGTCACCGTCGGCTACGAGGGCCCGGCCGGACAGTTGGAGACACGGATGACCAAGGGCGAGGCGCTGCTCGACGACCCCGAAGTGGACGTCGGCTACCGCCTCCGCGGCGACGACGGTGGCGACGGCGACGATGACGATGACGACCCCGACGGCGTGCTCGCCGTCGCCGACCGCGTCACCGGCGAGTACCTCCTGGAGCTCAACGCTCCGTCGGCGGACGTCTTCGCGCTCGTGGAGGCCGCCCGCGAGTTCGGCCAGACCGCCGACACCGAAGAGCGGTACCGCATCGTCGTCGAGCGCGACGGCGAGGAGCTGGTCACCTACGACAAGTCGACGCTTCTGGTGTACGACGGCGACGGCGAACTGCTCCGGAGCCGGAGTCTCATCCCCAGCGGCGTCGAGCTATAACTGTAAGTCACCGCCGGTCCCGGACGTGGCCCGAGGTCTCGACGCGGATGTCGGTCTTCTTCGTCCCGCGGATCCACGAGAGGTACTCCGCCATCCGGTCGGCTCCCCGGAGCGCCGCGGCGGAGTCGAACCGCTCGCGGAGCTCTTCGTTCGTGAACAGCGCGTGGAGCTGGTCGTGACACGGTGAGCAGACCTCGACGACCGGGCTCTCGGCGCGGCGCTCCGGCCGGAGGTGGTGCCGTTCGGTCGGCAGGTCGGGCCCGTGTCGGCGACAGAGCACGCACTCGCCCATGCCGGACGGAAAGGCTGGAGCCCCGAAACGGTTACGCGATATAAACATCGTAGGTATCTTCCGTGCTAACCGTTCTCATCTCAGTCACCGGCAGAATACGTGAGTCGCGTAGACCTCCTGACTTTCGGTGATGTACACACCGACACCAGACGACTCGTATTCACGTAGTAGATTCTTTCTGTGTGGGTCTGAGTTCATCCACAGTCGGACCAGTCCCTCGGCCAATTCTGCTTCGGAATCGTATACTTCCGTCCCGTTCTCGGTTCTAACACGCCTGTCGATGTAAGTCATCGCAATATTTTCACCTGGAGTGCAACTGTACCGCTTTTCAATGCCTTCTCCGTCGGGTGAGGTGTGTGAAAAGTATTCTCTTGTCGCCATATCCTCGGAGTGGCCTCGTGCTGCAGTTCGGACGGGAGAATCGACAGCTAATGGCCGTAGAGATCGCTTTCCACGTTCGGTTCTAATCTCGTTGATGCTTTCGAAAACCAGCCGCTCGACTCTCCGTTCGTCGAACCCGTTCGTAGTGTCCTCCCGATTCAACTCCGCCCGTGCTCCACCACCCTCACCGCTTCGTTGACTTTTATTCTGTCTCTCAGGAGTTACCCCGTCCTGTCGGTCTTCGCCCTGTCTTTTATTTTCCTCAGATTCTTGCTCAGTTGGAGTCGCTTCATCCGCAGATTCAATTGAATCCACCAGAGGGGTGACTCGATCCGTAGCATCGGAGACGGCGCCAGAGACCGCGGCAGGTGCGAAGAGCCCCGAAACTGCGAGCACCACCAACAGGAGCCGTGGTCCCGCGGCAGTTCGGCGCAACTGTTGCGACGGAACTGACTTCGTGAACCACCGGAGTACGGGCCATCCTGCGGTCCATCCACAGCGACCACAGCGCAGAATCCAATCGCGCTCGAACCGATAGATGTACCGTCCACAGTTCGGGCATGAATCGCCATTATTCCGGTTCCCACCGTGGCGGTACCAGAATTTAGTCCGGAACGCCCAGGCGATTCCCCATCGGACGGCAATATATATGATAATGCCAGCAAGGACGGCAACCGCTGACCGATATCCTTGATCGTGAAGATACGTCCCTCCCGCGAGCGCGGCCGCAAGAGACAGTGCAATCTGTCCCCAGTACACGAATCGGTGTTACAGAAGCGGCGAAAAGTGTCTTTGGATGGTTCGCCGAGAAAGAATAAGGCGTCTCCGAGGTGTTATTGAATGAGGCCGGTGACGACCCGGGATTCGGCCTTCCGGAGGTGTTCGTCGACGGTCGACGGCGCACAGCCGAGGTTGTCGGCGATGTCCTTGTGCGTCGCCTGCCGCGGGACGTCGTAGTACCCCTCCTCGACGGCCGTCTCGAACACCTCGAGCTGGCGGTCCGTCAGCGGCGACAGCAGGTCTTCGCCGCCGGGGACGTAGGTACCGGCGTTGTCGACCGAAAAGTCGAGACCGTCGGGGACGGCCCCCAGCGCCGCCCGGAGGTTCTCGTGGGTGCCGACGAGCGTCGCCCGCAGCCCCTCGTCGGTGAACTCCAGCGGCGTGTCGACGATGAGCGCGTTGTCCCGGGCGATCTCCAGCAGTATCCCCCCGTCGTCGACGGCGTCCGCCTGGACGAAGGCGTGGTAGCCGCTGCCGGCGAGGTCGACCACGTCGTGGTCGACCACCCCCGCTCGCTTTTCGAGCGTGTCGGCGAACCTCGCTCCGTCGCCGGTCACCCTGTAGAGCAGCACCGTCGTCCCGTCGGCCCGCGCGTCGACGTGCAACAGGGCCTCCCGCGTGATCCCGTCGTGGCCGGCGAGAA
>PXSC01000046.1:13801-15631 GCA_003023535.1 Halobacteriales archaeon QS_9_70_65
GGAGTGGCCGCACGACCCCGACGGCGAGGACGGCTCCGAGGGGATGCGCAAGTACGGACAGGCGATCCTCGCGAAGAAACTCGACGAGGAGGCGGACTTCCCGCTGTCGAAGGCGGAGTTCCTCGAGGCCCACGGCGACGAGCCCGTCCGGCTCAACCACGAGGAGGTCGTCAGTGTCGCCGACATCCTCGGGGTCGTCGACCGCTCGGAGTTCGAGGACATCGTCGAGTTCCACGTCGCCGTCGGCGGGGCGATGCGCGAAAACGGCATGTGGGAGATCGACCTCGCGGACCGCGCCTGACCGACACGGTGCCGTCGCGTCGGTGTCGAGCCGTCGGCGGTGCCGCCTGACTCCGCGGCGCACGCGACCGGGAGTGGTTCGTGGGTCGCTCTCACGTGTGAGCGTGTGCCGACGAGACGTGGTGGCTGCCCTCGGGGCGGCGACGGCGACCGCCGGCTGTGTCGCCGGCTACGCCGGTCGGACGTCCGACGACGGAGAGGTCGAGACGCTTACCCTCGCCGAGCAGGGCGTCCCGCCGACCACCTGCGAGGGGGAACTCTCTCCGGGTGGCGTCCGCGCCGTCGATGACCCGGCATCCGGTCCCGGGGACGCGTGGCCGGCCGACCCCGAGGCTACCGGCCGTTCGAGGCGACGCCGACGGTACCCGGACTGTGGGGCGGCGACGTCGCGTGCGCGTACCCGCTATCGTCGTCGAGCGCCCACGAGGTCGTCGATGACCTCGGCGGCCCGGTGCTCGTGACGCACCGTCCCGTCTGCCGCAGCGGGACGGTTACCGAGCGGGTGGTCGACGACGCTCCGACGCGGTCCGACGCCTCGGGGCTGCTGTGGACCCCACTCCGCGTCCGGACGGTCGCCGCCGAGGACGGCCGGGTGTTCTCGGACGGCGAGGCGGGCGTCGCCGACGACGGCAATCTCGTGTGCGACGACCGGACGGCTCCCACCGGTCGCAGGCGTTTACACCGGGGGATCTACGGCCCGAAGACCGGAGAGCGGCTCTCGATGCGACCCTCGATGGTGACGGCGTGGGCCGACCGGCGCGACCGACGCCCCGACGCGGAGGTGCCGCTGCCGCCGCCGGCCTCCGGCGTCGTCGACCCGCCGATATAGCCCGCCGTCGGTCGCCAGTTGAAAGCCAGCGAACGCGGCTAAGGCGGCCGATCACGACACCTACCCGATCCACCGGTCGCCCCTTGGCTAGATTTTATATATCATGGGATGGTGCCGTTGGGTATGCCACGTGACGTACGGCGACGCGACATAGTGAAAGGCATCGGAATCGCCGGCGCTTCGTTCGGCCTTGCGGGGTGTACCGGCAACGGGGGCGGCGGTGGCGGCCCCGACGGGCTGTTCATCGTCGGCTATCCGGAAGACGGCATACAGCTCTTCCGGGACTACTACTCCGCCAGCGACGGCAGCGAGGAGATCCTGATCCCGGACGGCCTGCGCGACGGCGCGCTGCCGAGCCAGGTCGGCAACGACATGGCGAACGTCACCGGCACCGCGCCCGCCGCGGGCGGGCCGGCACAGGAGGCGTTCACGGCGGCGTTCGAGGAGCGGTACGGCGAGTCTCCCGGCGTGTTCACCTCCCAGTCGTACGACTCGGCCGCCGTTCTCATCCTGGCGAACGCCGCCGCCGGCGAGAACGACGGAACGGCCGTCCGCGACCAGATGCGCAACGTCGCCAACCCGCCCGGGGAGGATATCACCCCCGACAACTTCGTCGAGGGCGTCGAGCTGGCCGCCAACGGCGAGCAGGTCAACTACCAGGGCGCCTCCTCGGACGTCAACTTCAACGAGGCGGGCGACCC
>PXSC01000047.1 GCA_003023535.1 Halobacteriales archaeon QS_9_70_65
GGAGGTCACCCCATCCGGGGACGTCCAGCAGGCCATGGAACAGCAGACCGCCGCCGAACGCCGCCGTCGGGCGATGATCCTGGAGGCGCAGGGCGAGCGGCGCAGCGCCATCGAAACCGCCGAGGGTGACAAGCAGTCCAACATCATCCGCGCGCAGGGGGAAAAACAGAGCCAGATCCTCGAAGCACAGGGCGACGCGGTCTCGACGGTGCTGCGGGCGAAGTCCGCCGAGTCGATGGGCGAGCGGGCCGTCGTCGAGCGCGGCATGGAAACGCTGGAGGAGATCGGCCAGGGCGAGTCGACGACGTTCGTCCTGCCGCAGGAGCTGACGTCGCTGCTGGGGCGATACGGCAAGCACCTCACCGGCGGCGACGTCGCCGGCGAGGGCGGGGGCCTGGAGAGCCTGGAGTTCGACGACGACACCCGCGAACTGCTCGGCATCGACGACATCGAGGAGTTGGCCGCCGGCGACGGCGACGCCAACGGCGACCTGGCCGTCGAAAGCGCCGACATCAAGCGGGACGCTGCCGACGAGTGACCGTCGGGCGCTGATCACCCGTTCTCCCGCACCGCGACCCGCCAGCGCCGCGGCCGCCGCCCGAACAATTCAATCCGACTCTCGGCCCACCTGAATTGCACTAATACAAGCACAATTGTTTTACCTCCGGATTCGGTTGTAGAACCATGGCGCGCACAGCGCTCCCACACGACGCGAAGGCCGGGCCGACGAAGCCGGCGGTGCGGTCGGTAACGCTCGGGCGGCTCGCCCTCGACGGCGACGACCACTTCGTCGAGGTCGGCTCCTGTACCGGGGCGGTGACGACGGAGGCCGCCCGGCGGGCCGGCCGCGTGACGGCCATCGAGCGGAAGCCCGAGCGGCTGGAGGCAACCGCGAAGAACCTCGCGGCCAACGGCATCGGTGCGGACGGCGACGCCGAGACGGCCGACGACCCCGAGGCGGCCGTCGACCTCGTGAGCGCGGAGGCGCCGGAGGGCGTGCCGGCCGACGCCGACGCGCTGTTTCTCGGCGGCTCCCGGAACTTCGAGGCGGTACTGGACTGGGCCGTCGCGACCGGCGTCGACCGGGTCGTGATGAACATCGCCAGACTGGAGGTCGCCGGCGACGCCGTCCGGGCGTTCCGCGAGCGGGACCTCTACGAGGAGGTGCTGCAGGTGCAGGTGTCGACGGGCTACCAGCTGGCCGGTCCGCGGCCGCGAGACGCTGGAGGCGGCCGACGTCGTCTACACCCCGGGGCGGCTCTCCCGGACCGTCGCCCTGAGCTACGTCGCCGAGTCCCAGCTGGGCGACCTGGACTTCCCGATGACCCGCGACGAGGACGAACTGCGGCGGGCCTGGAAGGCCGCGGCGGCGGAGGTGGCGCCGGCGGCCGCCGACGGGACGGCCGCCTTCGTCACGTTGGGGGACCCGAACGTCTACTCGACGTTCGGTCACCTCCGGCGGACGCTGTCGCGGTTCCACCCCGCCGTCGACGTCGAGGTGGTGCCGGGCGTCTCGACGGTGACCGCCTTCGCGACGGCACTGGACGTCGAGATAACGGCCGGCTCGGACCTCGTACTGCGGGAGGCAGCCAACGGTCGGGCGCCGGTCGGCCCCGACCGGATGGTGCTGTTCAAGGTGACCGACGTCCCCGCCACCCACGAGGGACTCGTCGAGGCGGGCTACGACGTCACCTACGGCCGGCGGCTCTACATGGAGAACCACGAGACGGTGGTCACCGACGACCCGGAGCGGCTCGAGGAGCGGGACTACTACACCGTCGCCTACGCCGAGCGGCCGGGCGCCGGCGAGCGGCCGGCGACGGCGGCCTTCGGCCGGGAGACGACGGCCGACGGCGGCGCGCCGGGCGGCGACGCCCGCGAGGAGCTGGCGACGGCGGAGGCCGCCGGCGACGGCGACGCTCGCCGCACGGGGGTCGGCGATGAGTGACGGGACGGACCCGCAGGCGGCCATCGACGCCGAGCGCGACCGCCTTGACGGGGACCGCGACGACCGGGTCCACGAGTACGGCGCCGGCGACAACCAGCCCGGAATCCCGTTCGTCGGGGCCGGCCCCGGCGACCCCCGGCTGCTGACGGTCGCCGGCAGGGAGCTGCTCGACGGGGCCGACCTGGTGGTTCACGCCGGCTCGCTGGTCAACAGCGAGCTGCTGGAGGCGTACTGTGCGGACGCCGAGACGGTCAACAGCATCGGCAAGGACCTCGAGGAGCTGGTGCCGCTAATGGGAGACGCCTTCGAGGACGGCCGCTCGGTCGTCCGGCTGCACTCCGGCGACCCCGCGGTGTACGGCGCCGCCCTCGAGCAGATGGACGCCTTGGAACACGAGGGCGTCCCGACGTATCTGGTGCCGGGGGTCACCTCGGCGTTCGCCGCCAGCGCGACGCTGCGGACGCAGCTGACGCTCAACGGCGTCGCCAACCACGTCGCCTTCACGCGGCCGCGGGGCACGACCCTCGACCCCGAGGACGAGGCATCGACCCGGAGACGCCCGTCGCCGTCGTGTATCACGCCTCATGGCCCGACGAGGACGTCATCGAGGGGACGATCGCGACGATCGGCGAGGCCGTCGAGGCCGCCGGTTACCGGGCGTCGGCGATGGTGCTGATCGGCGGCGCGGCCCGCGGCGCGAGCGAGGAGGGCTACGAGCGGTCGTACCTGTACGACGGCTGGGCGAACAGAGGCGGAGACACGGCGGACGCGGAAGGAGACGACTGATATGAGCACGGACGACACTGACACTAACACGACCGACAACGAGGACGGCGGCAGCTGTTCGACGCCCGACTCCGACGGCGAGGTCGCCGAGGAGCTGGCGATCGTGAGCTTCGAGCGGAAGCTGCCCGTCGCCCGCGACGTTCGAGACGAACTGGCCGACGATTACGAGCGCATCGACATCATCGAGTACCACGGCGACGTCTTCGCCGACAACTGGGGCGATTACGACTGCTTTCTGGGGCTGATGGCCTCCGGCATCGCGATGCGGAAGACCGCCGGGTTGCTGGACGATAAGTGGGACGACCCGGCCATCGTCGTCGTCGACGAGGAGCTGACGTGGGCCATCCCGATCACCGGCGGCCACCACGGCGCCAACCAGGTCGCTCACGACCTCTCGCGGATGGGCGCGGTGCCGGCGATGACGACCGCCAGCGAGGCCGCCGGCAAGCAGGGCATCGAGTCGAAGGCGAAGGCGCTGGACGCACACGTCGTCAACGGCGACTCGACGGTGGCAACCAACCTCGCGGTGCTGAACGACGAACTCGACGCCGTCGAGCGGCTCGACGGCCCCCGGGCCGTCCTGGTCGGCGACGACGTGACCGTCATGAAGCGCAACGATGACGGCGTCGTCCTCGGGACCGGCACCGTCGACGGCGTCGACGAAGAGCAGGTGCTGGACGCCTGGGAGCGGGCGCTCGCCGACCTCGACTACGGGCTGT
>PXSC01000048.1:0-11574 GCA_003023535.1 Halobacteriales archaeon QS_9_70_65
GCGTTGAGCACGACCGGGATGAGGTAGCCGTCCAACCCCGTGCGGTGGACGACCGAGGCGACGTTCGACGGCTCGATGTACACCGGGATGTCGTGAGCCGCCGTCGCCTCGACGACCCGGGCCATCTTCGCCTCCGTCATGCCGGTCGTCCCGCCGATCTCGAGGGCGTCCGTCCCGGTCGCACAGACGTCCTCGAACGTCTCGCCCTCCGGCAGCGTCTTGTCCGGGTCGATTTTGACGATGTGGTCCCAGCCGGACCAGGGCGCACTCATGTCCGCCTCAACTCGGCGTATGCTCAAAACGGCTTCGAATGCCCCGGCGACGGCCCTGAGCCGTCAGTCGGCGCTCGCGTCGACGCTGACCGCCGCCTGCCACTCGCGGATGCGGTCGGCGGAGACGCCCTGGACCTCGCTCGCGACCGACTCGGCGTCGGCGCCCCGGAGGTCCTCGAGGGATTCGACGCCGGCGGCGGCCAGCTTCTCGGCGGTCTTCTCGCCGACGCCGTCGAGGTCCTCGACCCCCGAGGCCGCCCGCTGTCGTTTGAACTCCGCGTAGTTGCAGATGGGACAGCCCAGCTCCCAGGGATCGTCCCCGTCGTCGACGACGTGGAGATGCGGCAGGTCGTGGTCGGCGCAGGTCTCCTCGACGACCTCGATCTCGCCGCGGCGGGGCAGCGGCAGCGAGTACTCGCAGTCGGGATAGCGGGTGCAGCCGACGAGCCGCGAGCCGCTGCGGAGTCGCTTGACCGCCAGCTCGCCGCCGCCGTCGTCGCCGCAGTCCGGACACGCCCCGATGACCCGGTCGTCGGCCTCGTCGGCCGCCTCCGCCTCACAACGGGGACAGCCGTGGACGAACGTGCTCCGGCCGGCGAGCATCTTCACGCGCCGCAGGCCGTGGTCGTCGCAGCGCTCCTCGAGGGCCGTCGGCTCGCCGTTGCTCGGCAGCGGCAGCGTGTACTCGCAGTCGGGGAAGCCGTCGCAGCCGACGAAGTACGACCCCCGGCGGGACTGCCGGACCAGCAGGTCGTCGCCGCAGTCGGGACACGGCCCCAGCGTCCGGTCGGCCTTCATCGACTCCCGGAGGTGGTCGCCGACGGCCTCCCGGGAGTCGTGCAGCTCCTCGAAGATGCGCCGCAGCATCTCGCGGGACTCGCCGGTCACCTCCTCGAGGTCGGCCTCGCCGTCGGCGATGGCCTGCATGTCCGCCTCCAGCTGGGCGGTCATCTCCTCGTCGACGACGCGGTCGGCGAACTGCTCTGCGGCCTCGACGACCGCCCTCGCGAGCCGCGTCGGCCGCGGGGGGTCGCTCTCGATGTAGCCACGGTCGTACAGTTTCTCCAGGGTATGGTGTCTCGTCGACTTCGTGCCCAGCCCCCTATCCGCCATCTCCTCGATGAGCCGCGACTGCCCGCGGCGCCGCGGCGGCTGGGTCTGTTTGGCCTCGAGACGGGCTTCGTCGACACCCAGGACGTCGCCCTCCTCGACCGCCGGGACGTGGTTCTCCGTGGCCGACCCGTACGGGTAGACGTCGTGGTAGCCGGCCTCGACGAGCCGCTTGCCGTTGGCTTTCAGCAGCCGGTCGTCGGCGTCGGCGATCACTTTCAGGTGCTCCCACTCGGCGGGGTCGGCGACCGTCGCGAGGAACCGCCGGACGACGAGTTCGTACACCGTCCACTCGTCGTCGGACAGTTCCTGGCGGCCCGGCACCTCGCCGGTCGGGTGGATCGGCGGGTGGTCGGTCGTCTCCTCGTCGCCCGACGTCGGCTCGACGGCGCCGTCCAGCAGCGCCTCGGCGTCCTCGCCGAACGGCGGATGACCGACGAACGCCTCCAGCAGCGCCTCGGGGTCGAGGTCGTCCGGGTAGACGGTGTTGTCCGTCCGCGGGTAGGTGACGTAGCCGGCGGTGTACAGCTCCTCGGCGACGCTCATGGCCTTCTGGGCCGACAGCCCGATCGAGCCGGCGGCGCCGATGTAGGCGGTGGTGTCGAACGGCGTCGGCGGTTCGTCGGTGCGGCGGCGCCGCCGGACCGACTCGACGACCGCCTCCTCGGCGGCCTCGAGGTCGTCGAGGGCGGCCTCGGCGTCGGCTTCGTTCCACACCCGTTCGTTCTCGGTGCCGTCCGCGCGGTGGAAGTACTGCGCCTCGAAGGACTCGCCGTCCTGCAGGGCCGCGAACAGCTCCCAGTAGTCGTCGGGCTCGAAGGCCTCGATCTCCCGCTCGCGGTCGACGATGAGCTTCAGCGTCGGCGACTGCACCCGGCCGACGGAGATGAAGTCGTCGCCGAGCCGGCCGGCCGACAGCGACAGAAAGCGGGTCAGCGCCGCCCCCCACAGCAGGTCGATCACCTGGCGGGCCTCGCCGGCGGCTGCCAGCTCGAAGTCCAGCCCGTCGGGGTCGGCGAAGGCGCTTTTGACCTCCGTCTGGGTGATCGACGAGAAGCGGACCCGCCTGACCGGCACGTCCGTGACCGACTCGATCAGCTCGAAGGCCTCCTTGCCGATGAGCTCGCCCTCGCGGTCGTAGTCGGTCGCGATGACGGCCTCGTCGGCCGCCTCGGCCAGCTCCTGTAGCGTTCGGACGATGTTCTCCTGGGTCGGCGTCTTCACCACCTCGGCCTCGGTCAGCTCGACCGGCCGGACGTCCCGCCAGTCGGCGTACTCCGGCGGGAAGTCGACGCCGACGACGTGCCCCGAGAGCCCGACGCAGCGCGTGTCCCCCCACCGGTAGACGTTCACCCCGTTGCGCCGCTCGGCGGCGGCGCCGCCGTCCGACAGGATGTCGGCGATGCGGCGGGCGGCGTTGTCCTTCTCGGTGACGATGAGCTCCACGCTGACTCGCGGTACGTCGACTCCGAATTTCAACCTTTCGTCGCTCGAATCCCGGGACGCGGCCGTCGTGAGCGCCCGAGCGGGCGTCTGCGACCGACCGCACGACGCCGCGCCGTCGGCTTCCGGCACGCTCTTACTCGCAGAGGCCCCAGCGCCGATATGGAGGAGTCCGCCGCCCGGAAGCTCCGGTTCCTCGTGCTGCAGATCGTCGGCGCCGTCGCGGCCATCCACTTCGTCGTCGGCGCCGCCGAGCTGCTCCGGTTCGCAGCCGGCGGACTCCTGGGCGAGTACCTGACGGGCGGGCAGGCGCTGTCGCAGCCGGAGCCGCTGCTGTTCACGCTGTCGGCGCTGGCGCTGCTCGGCGGCGTCGTCGCGGTCGGCGTCGGCCGGCTCGACCACCGCCGCGCGTACCTGCTCGGCGCGGGGCTGATGGGCACCTACATCGTCGGCTGGCTAGCCTGGCACTCCGTGCTGAGCCACGGCCTCAGCGAGGCCGCCGCCGGCGGGACCTCCCACCTGGGACTGGTCGACGTCGTCGCCTCCCACTACGCCGACCCGCTGGTCGGACTGTTGACCGGCACCGACCAGCCGGGCCGGGAGACACTCGCCGCCATCTCGAAGACGCTCGAGGCCGTCGCGCTGGCATTGTTCGGGACGCTGCTGTTCGTCGACCCGCGGGCCGCCCGGGCCGAGCCGGACAACCCGGTCGCGTCGATGGGCGGGGAGGCCGCCGACGAGTAACGCGCCCGGACCGTCCCGTCGACTCGACCCGTCCGTCGGATGAGGATTGCTACTTATCAGGCGCGGAGCACGGCTCAGTCCCCGTCGAGCAGCGAACGGGCCCGCCGTACGTAGCTGTTGGCGTCCCAGCTACGGGACTCGCCGATCTCATCGAGAAGCGCGCGGGCGTCGGTCGCGGACAGCTCTCCGGCTCGGACGAGCACCGAGAGCAACGTCGGCGTCGTCACGAGCCGGGTGTCGGCCAGCGAGGCGTGAATCAGGCCGAGTCGAGTGAACTCGTCGCACAGCAACAGCGCGGCGTCGAGGTCGTTCGCCAGGGTGACGGCGGCGTTCTCGCCGTCGTCGAGCGGGAACTCCGCGTCGAGGTCGCCCGCCTGGGTCTCGAACGCGCCCGCTCTGTCGAGCACCGTGGACGCGGCCTCGCCGTGTACGTCCTCGTACGACGCCAGTTCCCGGAGTTCCTCGACGACGGTCGCCGGAACGACGACCCCGTACCGGTCCAGACAGAGCGCGAGCGGGTCGGCCGCTCCGTCGGCCGCGACGCCGAGGCTCACGAGCGCGGAGGCGTCGGCCACGAGCGTCGGCATCTACACCTCGCCGACCTCGTCGACGAACTCCTCGTCCAGTTGCTGTTTCAACACGCGGAGGTTGGCCGCCTCCTCGGCGCCGACCAGCGCCTTGAGTTGCTCGAAGGCGATCTCGTCGTCGTAGTAGGCGGCCGCGATCTCCTGAGTCAGCGCGTCGTCGTGGGTGGCTTCCTGGAGGTACTCTCGTAGGGCAGTCACGAGGATGTCCGTCCGGTTTTCCCCGAGAACGTCCGCCAGCGCGTCGGTCCGGTCGATGAGCCGGCCGGGCGCCCGGAACTGGACGCGCTTCTTGTCGCTGCTCATCGTGTGTACGTTGTGAGCCACTTCAACTTATTCGTTGTCGTGTGTACGACGTGAGCCACGGTTCGGGACGGCGTGCGGGGTGAACCGATGGCCACGCCGCACGCTTCGACGGATGGTCGGCGTCAGCCGTCCAGCTCCGCCCGCAGGAGCTCGTTGACCGTCCCGGGGTCGGCGCTGCCGCCCGTCGCCTGCATCACCTGTCCGACCAGGAAGTTCAGCGCGCCGTCCTCGCCGGCGCGGTAGTCGTCGACGGCGCCGGGATTGTCGTCGATGACCGCCGAGACGGCGGCCGCGACCTCCTCGTCGTCGGTCTTACCGAGGTCCTCGGCCGCGACGACCTCGTCCGGCGAGAGCCCGTCGTCGAGCATCCGTCGGAGCACCGTCTCCTCGGCGTTCTTGGCGGTTATCTCCCCGTCGTCGACCAGCTCGACGAGGCGGGCGAACTCCTCGAGGCGGCCTTCGACGTCGGCGGTCGACATGTCGCGGTAGTTGAGCTCGCCGAGCAGGGCGTCGGCGACCCACGTCGCCGCGAGGTCGGGGTCGAACGCCTCGGCGACCCGCTCGTAGAAGTCCGCCACCTGCTTCGTGGAGGTGAGCTTCGCGGCGGCCTCGCCGTCGAGGCCGTACCCCTCGCGGAACCGCTCGCGGCGGGCGTCCGGCAGCTCCGGGATGTCGATTTCTTCCTTCCGGTCGGCGACCCGGAGCGGCGGCAGGTCCGCCTCCGGGAAGTAGCGGTAGTCCTTCTCGGCTTCCTTCGAGCGCATCGAGACGGTGACCCCGCGGGCCTCGTCCCAGTGGCGGGTCTCCCGTTCGACTTCGCGGCCGCGCTCGATGGCGTTCCGCTGGCGGGTCTCCTCGTAGGCCAGGGCCTTCTCGGCGGCCCTGTGGCTGGAGATGTTCTTCACCTCGGTGCGGTTGGCGTCGGCGAGGACGGCGTCGTCGACGCCGCCGTCGCCCCGTAGTTCGTCGGCGTCGACCATCGAGAGGTTGGCGTCGACCCGGAGGGAGCCGTCCCGCCGGGCGTCGAAGACGCCGAGGTACTCCAGCACCTCGGTCAGTTTCGCGAGGAAGGCACGGGCCTCCTCGGCGCCGCGGAACTCCGGGGCGGTGACGATCTCCATCAGCGGCGTGCCGGCGCGGTTGTAGTCGACGAGCGTGCGGTCGGCGGTGTCGATGGAGCCGCCGGCGTGGGTGAGGCTGCCGGGGTCCTCCTCGAGGTGGGCCCGCTCGATGCCGACCGCCCGGCGGTCGCCGCCGACGCTGAACGCCAGTTCGCCGCCGTCGCAGATGGGGGCGTCGTACTGGGTGATCTGGAAGTCCTTCGGCAGGTCGGGGTAGTAGTAGTTCTTCCGGTGGAACCGGGTCTCCTCGGGAATCGACGAACCGAGTGCCTTGCCCACCTTGATGGCGGCCTCGACGGCGGCCTCGTTGAGGACCGGCAGCGCGCCGGGCAGGCCGAGACAGACGGGACAGGTCCGCGTGTTCGGTGTCTCGTCGTCGCGGGGCTCGGTCGGACAGCCGCAGAAGATCTTCGTCTCCGTCTCCAGCTGGACGTGGACCTCCAGCCCGATGACGGCCGCGAGTTCGCGCGTCTCCGCCGTCCGTACGGTCATCACCGGACGATTGACGCGGGGAGGCTTTAGCCTGACGGGCTCGGTCCGGCCGTGGCGGTGCCCGCTCGACCTGACAGTCGACGGAGAGACGCCGCCGTCGCCGCCGCGGAACCGGCCGACGACGCGGGATCGGGTCGGCGCCGGGACGTATCAGGCCCGTCGGGAATGTCTGACGCAGATTTATACGTGCGGGGGCGTCAATCGGAGCCATGGCCGGGAACCGCGTGGACGAACTGGAGGCCAAGGTGCAGGAACTGGAAGCGACCGTCGACGGGCTGACCGACGAACTGATGGAGACCAAAGAGCGGCTGCAGGCGCTCGAGGACGGCGCCGACGGGAGCTACGACATCCTCGAGACCGGGTCGACCGGCGAGGCGACGGGCGACGCCACTGACGCCGCCGACGCCGCCGGCACCGCCGATGCCGACGAGGTTAACTCCGACGAGGCCGAAGAGGAGGACAACTCGGGCTCCGGCGACGACATCATCGTCGCCTGACCCCGGGGTCCACGGGCGCCCTCATGCACATCAAACAGCTCGTACTGGACGATTTCAAGAGCTTCGGTCGCAAGACCCGCATTCCGCTGTACGAGGACTTCACGACCATCAGCGGCCCGAACGGCTCCGGGAAGTCGAACATCATCGACGCCGTTCTGTTCGCGCTGGGGCTGGCTCGGACCTCGGGCATCCGCGCGGAGAAGCTGACCGACCTCATCTACAACCCGGGCCACGAGGACGACGAGAGCTTCGACGGCGAGCGGGAGGCCAGCGTCGAGGTCGTCCTCGACAACGGTGACGGGACGCTGACCCGCGAGCAGGTCGTCTCGGCGGCCGGCTCCGAGACGGTCGGCGACGTCGAGGAGGTCTCCATCCGGCGCCGGGTCAAGCAGACCGACGCGGACACCTACTACTCCTACTACTACCTCAACGGCCGGTCGGTGAACCTCTCGGACATCCAGGACCTGCTGGCGCAGGCCGGCGTGACGCCGGAGGGGTACAACGTCGTGATGCAGGGCGACGTGACCGAGATCATCACGATGACGGCGGGCTCCCGCCGCGAGATCATCGACGAGATCGCCGGCGTCGCCGAGTTCGACACGAAGAAGGCCGACGCCCTCGAGGAGCTGGAGACCGTCCAGGAGCGCGTCGACGAGGCCGAGTTCCGGGTCGAGGAGAAACGAGAGCGGCTCGAACAGCTCTCCGAGGAGCGGGAGACGGCCCTCGAGTACCAGGAGCTTCGCGAGGAGAAAGCGGAGTACGAGGGCTACCTGAGGGCCGCCGAGTTGGAGGACAAACGCGAGGAGCTGGCGGCGACCCGCGAGGACGTCGAGAAGCGGGAGGCCGAACTCGAGGAGCTGCGGCGCGAGCTCGACGAGCGGCAGGGCCGGGTCACCCGCCTCGATGAGGACCTGACGGACCTCGACGCCGAGATCGAGCGCAAGGGCGAGGACGAGCAGATCGAGCTGAAGCGGGAGATCGAGGCGGTCAAAGGCGAGATCACTCGCCTGGAGGACCGCATCGCCGCCGAGGAAGGGACCGTCGAAGACGCCGAAAGCGAGCGCCGGGAGGCGTTCGTCCGGGTCGACCGCAAGCAGGAGAACATCGAGGAGCTGGAGGCGGAGATCCGGAACGTGAAGGTCGAGAAGTCGTCGCTGAAGGCCGACGTCGTCGAGAAGCAGGGGGAACTGGCGTCCGTCGAGGCCGAGATCGAAGCCGTCGACACCGAGTACGAGGCCGTCCGCGACGAGCTCGAGGCGAAACGCGAGGCGGTTCAGACCGCCCGCGACGAGCGCAACGAGCTCCAGCGCGAGCAGGACCGGCTGCTCGACGAGTCCCGGCGGCGCTCGAAGGAGGAGCGCGAAAAGCAGGAGGAAATCGAGGCCGCCGAGGCGGAGCTGCCGGAGCTGGACACCGACCTCGGGGACCTCGAGCGGGAACTCCGGAAGGCCGAGGCCAACCGCGAGAACATCGACGAGGTGGTCGCGGACCTCCGGGAGGAAAAGCGCGCCCTGAACGACGACCTCGGGGACGTCGAGGACGAGCTGTCGGCGAAACAGCAGGAGTACGCCGAGCTGGAGGCGAAGGCCGGCGAGAGCGGCGACAACTCCTACGGCCGGGCGGTGACGACGGTGCTGAACGCCGGCTTCGACGGCGTCCACGGCACGGTCGGGCAGCTGGGCGGCGTCGACCCGGAGTACGCGACGGCCTGCGAGACGAACGCCGGCCGGGCGACCTTCCTGCCGATAACGGAGATGGGGCGGCGGTCGCTGCCGTCGACGCCGGCGCTGCCGGGCGTCGTCGACTTCGCGTACAACCTCATCGACTTCGACCCGACGTACGCCGCCGTCTTCTCCTACGTCGTCGGCGACACGCTGGTCGTCGAGGACATGGACACCGCCCGCGAGCTGATGGGCGAGTTCCGGATCGTGACGCTGAACGGCGACCTCGTCGAGACGTCCGGCGCGATGACCGGCGGCTCGAAGTCCGGCTCGCGGTACTCCTTCACCAAGAGCGGCAAGGGCCAACTCGAGCGGGTCGCCGAGCGCATCACGGAGCTGGAGGCCGAAAAACAGTCGATCCGCGAGGACCTCCGGGACGTCGAGGAGCGGCTCGACGACGCCCGGGACCGCCAGTCCGACGCCGCCGAACAGGTCCGGGAGATCGAGACGGACATCGACGCCATCGAGGAAAAGCGGGCCGACGTCGAGGCGCGCGTCGACCGGCTCGAGGAAGAGCTCGCCGACATCGAGGCCGAGCGCGAGGAGGTCGCCGACGAGATGGCGAGCGTCGAGGCGGACATCGACGCCAAGACCGCCGAGATCGAGGAGCTCGAAGCCGACATCGAGGAGCTGGAGGCGGAGCTGCAGGACTCGGACATCCCGGAGCTGACGAGCGAGGCCGAGCGGGTCCGCGAGGAGATCGCGGACCTCGAAGACCGGATGGACGACCTCGACGGCGACCTAAACGAGCTCGAACTGGAGAAGGGGTACGCCGAGGACGCGATCGAGGAGCTGCACGACGACATCGAGACGGCCCAGAACCGGAAGGCCGAAGCCGAGGAGGCCATCGCGGAGCTGGAGGCGGAGGTGGCCGATAAGGAGGCCGATCTCGAGGCGAAGGAGGCGGCCGTCGAGGAGCTGGAGGACGAGCTGGCGGACCTCAAGACCGAACGCGAGACGCTGCGGACGGAGCTGGGAGACGCCAAACACGCCCGCGACGAGCAGGCGGAGGCGGTCGCCGACGTCGAGGCCGACCTCGAGTCACTGCAGGACGACGTCGACCGCCTGGAGTGGGAGATCGACGAGCTGGAGGCCCAGGTCGGCGACTACGACCCCGAGGCGGTGCCGGACCACGGCGACGTCGAGGCGGAGATCGGCCGCCTCGAAGAGGAGATGGCGGCGCTGGAGCCGGTGAACATGCTCGCCATCGAGGAGTACGACGACGTCGAGGCCGACCTCGAGGAGCTGCGCGACAGGCGGGCGACGCTGGTCGAGGAGGCCGACGGGATCCGCGAGCGCATCGACGCCTACGAGGCCCGCAAGCGGGAGACGTTCACCGAGGCCTACGAGGCCATCAACGAGCAGTTCGAGGAGATATTCGCGCGGCTCTCCGGCGGGACCGGGGAGCTGGTCCTCGACGACCCCGAGGAGCCGTTCGAGGGGGGGCTGACGATGCGGGCCCAGCCGGAGGACAAGCCGGTCCAGCGGCTCGACGCGATGTCCGGCGGCGAGAAGTCACTGACGGCGCTGGCGTTCATCTTCGCCATCCAGCGGCACAACCCGGCGCCGTTCTACGCGCTCGACGAGGTGGACGCCTTCCTCGACGCCGCCAACGCGGAGATGGTCGGCGACATGGTCGAGGAGCTGGCCGGCGAGGCGCAGTTCGTCGTCGTCTCCCACCGCTCGGCGCTGCTGGAACGCTCCGAGCGGGCCATCGGCGTGACGATGCAGGAGGACAACGTCTCGGCCGTGACCGGCATCGACCTGTCGGCGGAGGGGGTAGTGGCCGATGACTAGCGAGGGTGAGCGAAGGGAGTCCTCGGAAAGGCGAGCGGGAGGAGCGAAGCGACGACACGAGAGCGGCGAGGGTGAGCGAAGCGAACCCTCGGAAAAAGCGAGCGACCCTCCGGATGACGAGCCCCGGGCCGACGGCGGCGGGGCCGACGAGATTCCGCTGGACGTCGCGGGTCATGACGGGGAGCGGCCCCGGGACGCCGACGCGGCCGGCGGGGTGGGCCTCGGCGACCCGACGGGCGGGGCGACGCCGGAGGACAGCGACAGCGTCCTCTCGGAGGTCGACGCTTCCGCCGACGGCGACGACGAGGTCGAGCCGGTCGAGCTGCTGGTCCAGCTCGCCGAGGAGGGCGAGATCGACCCCTGGGACATCGACGTGGTGCGGGTCACCGAGCTGCGGATGAAAAGCGACGCGATGTGGGCCGACGAGCCGGAGGAGCCGGACGACCCCGACGAGCCGGCGGAGCCCTGGGAGGCCGAGCCGCCCGGGGAGGCGCCGGGCGCCGGGGTCGACCCCTTCGACCGGCTCGAACGCGAGGTCGAGCGGCGCATCGAGCGCAAGCGAGCACGGGGGACGCCGGAGACGCTGGACGAGCTCGTCCGCGACCTCCGGGAGCGGGAGCGTGACAGCTGGTGGAAGGAGTCCCGGAGCTACGACACCTCGGGGTCGCCGTCGGAGTACGACCGCGGGACCCGGACGCTGGACTACCGCGCCGGCGACGACCTCCGGATGGACGCGGAGCCGACCGCCGACGACGTCACCGGGACGGCCCACGACGAGCACATGGAGGACATCGTCAACGACGTCTACGTCGCGCTGCAGGCCCGCTACGACGGGGGTCGCGACGAGGTGCTGTTCGCCGAGGTGCGGGAGGCCGGCGGCTCGGTCGTCGACACGTTCCTGGGGTTGCTGTTTTTGGCCCACCGGGGACGGGTGCGGCTCGAACAGGACGACTGCTTCGGCGACCTCTGGATACAGGACCCGGCGGCCGTCGGCGCCGAGGGGACGGCGGCGGCCGACGATTGATTACAGGCGATCGTCGAGGAGCAGCGACAGCTCCCGTCGCGTCTCGCGGTCGATCGCCTCCGGCGGCGTGTTGACCGCGCCGTCGAGGGCGTGGCCGCAGTCGCAGTCGCGGTCGGGGAGGTCGCCGGCGAGGGCCTCGATGACCGCCGACATCGACGTCTCGTTGGCGGCGGCGTGTTCCAGAACGGTCTCGACGGACACCTCCTCTTCGTCGTGCCAGACGTCGTAGTCGGTGACGCCGGCCAGCGGGGCGTAACACAGCTCGGCCTCGCGGGCCAGTTGCGCCTCCGGGACGGTCGTCATGCCGATGACGTCGAAGCCACGGTCGCGGTAGAACGCGCTTTCGGCGCGGGTAGAGAACTGCGGGCCCTCGATGGTGACGTGGGTGCCGCCGGCGACGAGGTCGGCGTCGGTCGCGCCGGCGCGGTCGGCGATGCGGTCGGCCAGCCGGCCGCAGAAGGGG
>PXSC01000048.1:11582-14277 GCA_003023535.1 Halobacteriales archaeon QS_9_70_65
CGACGGCGTTGGTCGCGACGACCCGGTCGACGCCGACCTGCTTCAGCGCGTGGACGTTGGCCCGGTAGGGGACCGCGGTCGGGTCGTACCGGTGGTCCCGGCCGTGCCGCGGGAGGAACGCGACGTCGGTGCCGGCGACCTCGCCGACCTCCAGCGGGGCGCTCGGCGCGCCGAACGGCGTCCGGACGCGTTTCTCGTGGCTGTTTTCGAAGCCGAGCGCCTCGTAGATGCCGCTGCCGCCGATGATGCCGAGCATGGCCGCTCTTCGGCCGGGTGGTACTTCTGTCTGTGCGTCCCGCGCGGGGCCATGTGTAGTTACGAGAGAGCCGGCCGGCCGGCGTCGGGCGGGACCTCGAACGCCGACCGCTCGCGGGGCGGAGGCCGAGCGAGCGCAGCGAGGGAGGCCTCGTGCCGCAGCGAGCGGGAGAAGCGACGACACGGGAGCGTAGCGAGCCGACCCAAGCACGGCCATCGGCCGCGCGCAGCGAGGCATTGCGAGATATCGAGCGGGAGCGAGGTATCTCGACGTTGCGAACGGCGTCCTCGCGAGTGAACCGAGCGAGGGCTCGACAGAGCGTCGCTCTGCCGGCGAGCGAAGCGAGCCGTGAGCCGCAGCCCGCCAGCGGGAGGGGGCGTTCGAATACGCCCCGTTACCGCCGAAGCACGCTACTTCCTCCTCACTAAACACCATCCCGCGCGGTCAGCCGAGCGCCGCGTATGCCCACGCCGCCGACTGGAGTGCGGCGACCAGCCCCGCGGCGACGGCGGCGGGATACGGCCGTCGCCGCCGGGTGAACCGGACGGCGCCCCACGCCGCGACGGGCATCGCCGGCAGCGCCGCGATGGTCGCCGACCAGGAGAAGACGTCGGGCGCCGCCGGGACGACGCCGTCGGTCAGCGCGACTAGCGCCCCGAAGGCGGCCACGACGGCGACCGCGTAGACCGCCCGCAGCCGCCGGGGCGACCACCGGACCGCGAGGGTGTCGTGACCGACATAGGCGTCGGCGTGCCGCCGCGGCCAGACGGCCTCGAGCCGCACGGCGACGACGAGCAGGGCGAACGGCAACAGGGCCAGCGCGACGGTCCGGCCCGTCCGCCCGACGGTCGCCGCGCCGTAGCCGGGGAGCGCGAACCCCCAGTACAACACGGCGACGGGGACGCCGAGACCGCGGCCGGCGAGCGACAGCGGCGACGACGGGCGGACGACGCTCAAGCCGGCGACGGCGACGAGCAGCCAGGCGGCCGACGCCGGTGCGTCGGCGACCACGATCGGTGCCGCCGCGGCCGCGCCGCACAGCAGCGCGACCGCCGCCATCCACGGCGCCGCGTCGCGGGCGTCGTCGGCTCGCGCTCCGGCGACGGCCCTGACGCCGGCCACGACCGGAGGCAGCGCCAGCAGGGCGACGACGCGCCGCCGTTCGAGCGCCGCCCCGTCGCCGACGGCCACGGCGACGCCGACGGCGGCGACGCCGACGACGGCAGCGAGCCGGCCGGGTCGGACGGTCGCCCACAGCGTTCGGACGTCGGGTACCCGGTCCCCGACGGCCCCGGGTCGGACCCGCGTCACCGCTCGCCCCGCGCCGTCGGCCGGCGCCGGCGTCCGGCCGCACCGTCCCGGATGCGGGCCCGTGTGGCCGGTTGTCGGTCGGTCACGCTACGTCGGCCGCCAACGGCCGTCGTCGGTCCGCTCGACGACGCCGCGGCGCTCCATCTCGGCGAGCACCTCTCCGAGGCGGTCCGGCTGTGCGACCTCCAGTTCGATGCGGCCGACGTCGTGGTAGTCGGCCAGCAGGCCGCGAATATCGTCGCGGGTGAACGCCGACCGGCCGGCCCGTTCCATGACGCCGCCGACGAGGTCGATCATGTCTTCGACGAAGTTCCAGGGGTAGACGACCCAGGTCCACTCCTCGAGCCGTTCGCCGACGAAGTCGGGTTCGAACTCGCTCGTCCGCAGCAGCTGGAGGGTCGCGGTGCGCACCGCCGCGGGGTCGCGGTCGGTGACGTACTCGTGGGCGCGACGGATGGAGCCGCCCGTGTCGGCGATGTCGTCGACGACGAGAACGTCCTTGTCGGCGACGCTGCCGTCCGGCATGGGGTACCGTACCTGCGGTTCGCCGGCCGTCTGACCCGCGCCGACGTAGTGTTCCATCTTCAGGCTCGCGAGGTCGTCCAGCCCGAGGAAGTCGCAGAGACAGCGGCCGCCGAACCAGCCGCCGCGGGCCAGGGCGACGACGACGTCCGGCTCGAAGTCGGCCGCCCGCACCTCGTCGGCGACGTCGCGGCAGAGCCCGTAGATGTACTCCCAGTCGGTGACCGTGCAGTCGAACTCCTCCGGGAGGTCGCTCATGTGCCGTCATGACGCGCCGGTGTGGTTAATCCGTCGGCGTGACGGCGGCGCGCCGCCCCGGGCAGCGTCGTTTGGACGGATTTGTCAGAGCACCTTTTTGTACGGACGTAGAACGTCGAATCATGCCACAAGACGAGATACCTGACAGTACACGTCGAGCGGTACTGAAGAGCATCGGCGCCTCCGTGGCCGTCGGCGCGGCCGGAAGCGCCGCCGCTCACCCGGGCGGGGACTCGAAGAGTTCGAACGTCGACGGCGAACCCGGCGAGCGGTTCCGGCTCGACGAGGGAGAGCCCTTCGCCAACGCCGAGGAGTACGGCTACCACAGCATGGCCGGCACCGGGCCGT
>PXSC01000049.1:0-10404 GCA_003023535.1 Halobacteriales archaeon QS_9_70_65
ACCGCACCTTCGCCGGCCGGTCGGGGTCGTTCATCACGGCCTCGTACAGCTCGACACGGTTCTCGCGGTGGCCGTCGGCGAGGACGCTCTCGACGGTCGTGTCGGCGTCGTACAGCGACGGCGGGAACAGCGGCGAGTTGGCCGCGACCGCCAGCAGCGGCCCCGCCGCCCGCAGCGCGTAGTTGAAGTACGTCGGCAGTTCCGCCGCCACCGGCACCTGGTAGTGTGGCTGGATGCTGGCGGTGAGCGTCGCGGGAGCGATGGTCGGCGTCTCGAGGGTGACGTTGGCCGTCTCGAGTCGGCACCGTGACTCGTACACCGACGTGTTCGACATCACGTGATAGCGAACCGACGGCGGGATGTTCGGCGAGACGTCGAGACCGTCGATCCCGACGCAGGCGCCGAGGTAGTCGGCGGCGGTCTCGTCGACCGGCGGAAGAGTCCAGAGGCCGTCGGCGACGAGCCGGATGTCTTCGGCCCGGCTCGCGGCGTCGCGCGCGCTCCGGACCGACGCCTGCGTCTCGTGGCGCAGCGCCGCCAACCCGTGGGGGCCGAACGGCTGGGGCCGGCCCGCCATCTCCGCGTTGTGTCGACCCAACTCCTTCTCGAAGCCGACGAGTTCCAGCAGCGGCACCGGCACACGCCGGAGTCGGTCGCGGGCGTCGACGGCGTAGAACTCGTGTTCGAGGCCGACGCTGGCGTTCGGATTGTCGAAGGTACCGACGGCGAGTTCGGCCTTCAGCCGGTCGGCCTCCCGCTCGACGCGGCCGGCGAAGGCGTCGACGTCGACCTCGCGGGCCGCCCGCACCTCGGCCGCGAGGTCCGCGAGTTCGTCCATACGGCCCGGTCGCCCGCGGTCGACTTCAAGCCACGGGATGCGCTACCGCGTGACAGGGACCGCGGCGCGGTCATTGTCGGCGCGGCGGCGGACGGTCGGCGTCTCAGAAGGGGGCCTCGGGGCCCTCGTCGTCGCCGTCGCCGCCGCCGTCGGGGCCGGGGCCGGGGAAGGACGGCGACATCCCGCCGCCGGCCATCCCCTCGGTGCCGCCGTCCATGCCGGTGTCCGCGTGAACGGTGTCGATTTCGGGGATCTCCTGGGTCATGCGGCTCTTGATCGCCTGGATGGTCATCGGCGAGATGCCGCAGCCGGAGCAGGCGCCGCCGAGCATGATGGTGACCTCGAGGCGTATGAAGATTGGGCTCCGACTCCATCGGAGCGGGACGGTCGGTCGGCCGGGACCGGCGTCGAAGCCGGTCGTCCGGCGGCGGTCTGACGGGTGTCTGACGGGTGTTTATGAGGTTCGCTCACGGTCGTACTGTCATGCCATCCCGCCGCCATCTGCTCGCCGCCGCGGGGCTCGCCGCCGCCAGTCCCGGCTGTCTGCGGGTTCTCGGCGACGACGGATCCGAGTCGACGAACGACGCGTCCGCCGGCACGACCGGCGACGTTCCCGCCGAGACCGAGGGTGTCCGCATCGAGAAGCTCTCCGTCCGGAACAACCACGAGGAGTCCCACCGGGTCCAGCTGGCCGTCGAGTCGGGCGCCGGTATCATGCACATGGACACCTACGAGTTCGACGCCGGGGGCGGGACCGTCGTGGAGGGCGACTGGACCTCCACGGCCGGCGAATACACCGTCCACGCACGCCCGGACGACGACGAGATACGGTCGACCGACGTGGCCGGCAGCGTCGACGACGAGACGACCTGCGTGCGAATGGTGCTGCGCATCGACGCGGAGGGCAGCCTCGGCGTCCTCTACGGCCCGAACTGCGACCGCTAATCGCCGAAGACCCGCTCCAGCTCCGTCTCCACCGCCGCGACGTACTCCTCGAGGACCGCCTCGAACCGCTCCTCCTCGACGACGACGTCCGTGAGCCGCCCGTACGGGTCGTCGGGCAGCTCCAGGCGGAAGCCCTCCTCGTCGTCGTAGAACGGCTCCGACTCGTCGAGCACCTGCTGGTCGATGCCGTGGACGAGCGTCGAGTCGTACCGCTCGTTGACCCGGTTGAACGCGTTCCGGTACGCCTGCTGGAGCTTCGGGAGGAAGTCGACGTACTTCCGCTCCTCGAAGGTCTCGGGGTCCATGTCCCGACTTGCGGCCCGGTCGCCAAAAGCCGGTCGAACGCAAGTCACTTCATCCGGGCGGCGGACCGGTCGGTATGTACCGCAGCGGGGCGTTCGTCGCCGGGCAGGTGACGTCGACGACCGACGAGCAGGTCCAACCCAACGGGGTCGACCTGACGCTGGCGTCGGTCTTCGAGCAGCGCGAGCCGGGTCGCATCGGCCGGGACGGCAAGACGGTCGGCGCCCGCCGGGAGCGGCGTCGGGTTCGTCTACCCCCGGTCGTCGCTGCTGCGGAACTCCTGTATGCTCAACACGGCCGTCTGGGACGCCGGCTACGAGGGCCGCGGCGAGGGGCTGTTGCAGGTCCACCACGACGTCGAGATCGCCGCCGGAGCCCGCATCGCGCAGTTCGTCCTCGCGGCGGCCGACGCCGACGGGACGTACGACGGGAGTTACCAGGGCGAGAACCTGTGACCGGCCCCCGCGAGTCGTGGCAAATGTTGACACGTTTGGACGCGTGTGCCAGTAAATACTTATACTATCGAGAAAGAGCGGGCCAGAGATAGCCACCCTTACTTATACAGCCGCGAATGTATTGCGAAACGAATTTTAAATAGTACCCCATTAATACGGTAACTTCCACGCTCAGCACTTCATTATCCATGTCAAAAAATACTATACGGCGTCCGGTTGCCGTGCTGCTGGCCCTCCTCGTCGTCTGTTCGTTCGGGGGGATTCCGACGGTCGCGGCGGCCGGCGGTGGCAGCTCGGTCGGGGACGATATGAGCGGTGTCCTCGGCTCCGACGGTGGTTCGGCCGGGTCCGACGGCTCCGATTCGGGGTCCGATTCCGACTCCGGCTCTGGCTCTGATTCCGACTCCGCCGAGGGGGCGGACTCCGACAGGTCCGACTCCGCCGGGGAGTCGGACTCCGGCTCGGACGGCGGGGAGGACGTCGAGGCCGTCGAGGACACGGCCATGACGGTCGAAGCGAACGCGGACGAAGCGACCGACGTCCTCGACCGGACCCTCGGGACGACCGACGGCACCGTCCGGGAGACGACCTACGAGGCGCTCGCGGCAGTCGACGGCACGGCACCGATGGCCGGTCGGTCGTTCGACGGAATGACGCTCGAGTCCGACGACAGGAGCGAGCAGCTCTGGGCGCGGCAGACCGCCGCCCGCCAGACGACCCGCGACGACGACAGCTACGACGTGAGCTACGGCGTGGGAACCGACACGACCGCGATGCTCGGGGCCGCCGGGGCGACGCGGGCGGCCGGCGGCCAGGACGGTCAGTCTCTGCCGGACGGCGCGGGCGGCGGCACGGCGCTCGGCCTCGGCGCGCTCGCGGCGGCGGTGGTGATCCGGTCGACGCCGCTGGTCACCGGTGCCGGGCCCGGCGCCGGTACCTCGGCGGCGTCGGGCTACCTCTCGACGCTGCTCGACCGGCTCAAGCCGTTCGTGTTCCCGCTACGGTACAGCCGGTACGACGACTCCGACCCCCTGGAGCACGACGCCCGCGAGCAGGTGTACGGGATCGTCAGCGAAACACCGGGCTCGTACCTCTCGGAGGTCAGCGAGCGGGCCGACCTCCCGCTGTCGACGACCCGCCACCACATGAAGGTACTCGAGCGCGAGGGGCTCGTTTCGGGGGCGAAGCTCCGGGGCAAACGCCGGTTCTACCCCGCCTACGCCGAGGGCGTCGAGCTGGCGGCGGCGCTCAGCGACGAGTCGACGGCCAGCATCATCGACGCGCTGGCGCGGCTCGGCGCCGCCTCGGTGAGCGACCTCGCCGACGACCTCGGCCGCGACCCCAGCACCATCAGCCACCACCTCCAGCGGCTCGAGGAAGACGACATCATCGCCCGCGAGCGCGAGGGTCGTGCGGTGATGAACAAGCTTTCCCCGGAGGCGCGGACCGCGCTCGACCCCGAGAAGACGCCGAAGCCGGAGGAACCCGCCGAGGCCGTCGCCGACTGACCGCGTCGCCGACTTCTCCCACGCGACCGTCGCGGGCGGCGTCGTGCGTGTCGAACGAGTGGGCGGCGGAGTGTTCGGACACGGGCACCGACGGCCGGACCGGGATGTCGGCCGAGGCGGTCGACTCCGTTCTCGGTCGCCGCGAACCCGACGCACCGGCGCTCGCTCGGGGGACGGACCGTACGCGGTCCCGGTCTCCTACGGTCACGACGACGGTCGGCGGGTCTGCCTGCGGCTGGTTCGACGCCGGACGGCGAGGAGTGCCGCTTTCCTCCTCTCGCGGCTCTCGCCGCCGGGCGGACGTCCGACCGCCGTCCGACGCTGCCGGCGGCGCCGCCGACCGACGAACGGGGCCTCCCGATCGGCATCGTCTACCTCCGACGCCGAGCAGTTCCGGCCGCCGGCCCTCGAAGCCGACGACTGACCCGGCCGTCGGCGCCGGTGGTTTTGCGTCCGCGCCGCCATCCGTCGGTATGGAGATCGGCGCGTCCGTCGGGCCGTACCTCGACCGCATCGGGTCGCTGTCGTCGTTCGACTTCGTCGAGTGCGCCCTCGGCGAGGGGGAGGTGTCGCTCGATTCGTTCGACGCCGCCGCGGTCGCCGACCGCCTCGACCGCGCGGGCGTCGACGGCGTCGTCCACCTGCCGTACCGGCAGCCGCTGTCGACGCCCGTCGACCGCATCGACGAGGCGACGCTGTCGTACCTCGACGACGTCCTCGCGGCGGCCGCGGACACGGGCGTCGAGACCGCGGTCGCCCACCCGAGCGCCCGCGGCGCCGGCCACGACGCGGAACGGCTGACGCGGCGGGTGTCGGCGCTTCGTGAGCGGGCGGCCGACCGCGGCGTGACCGCCTGTCTGGAGACGGTCGGCCACGCCGGCGGACTCTCGCTCGACCGCGTCGGCGCGCTGGCCGACCGGGCCGGCGCCGCCGTCTGTCTCGACGTCGGCTACGCCTACCTCGAGGCCGACCTCGGAGGGATCCGCGAGTTCCTCGCCTCCTACGGCGACACCGTCGCCCACCTGTACGTCCACGGCGCCCGCCGGCGGCGGGACACCCACGTTCCCGTCGGGAGCGGCGACGTGCCGTACGGCGAGGTCGGCCCGCTGGTCGCCGACGCCGCGCCGGCGACGGCGACCGTCGAGGTGTTCACCGACGACGTCGACCACCTGCGGGACTCCGCCGAGCGGGTCCGCGCGGCCGTCGACGGCCGCTGACGGCGGGGTCAGCCGCCGGGGCCGAGCGCCGCGATGTCGGCGCCGACGGTCGCCCGCGCGTCGGCCGGATTCGGGTCGTCGTCGGCGAGGTGCGTCCACTCGTCGGCCGGCAACTCCGACAGCAACTCGGCGACGGCCGCGCTGTACGCCCGGCAGGACGGCATGGGCGACGCATCCCCCCAGACGTCGTCGACGACCGTCATCGAGTCGATACGGACCTCGACGGCCGCCGGCGAACAGCGGCTCGACAGCGTCTCGAGCCCCAGCTGTAGCGCCGCGTACTCGGCGACGTTGTTGTCGGTCCGGGAGCCGACCGGGCGGCCGAGCCGGGTGACGGCCGCGCCGTCGACCCGGACGACGGCGCCGGCGCCGGCCGGCCCCGGATTGCCCCGGGAGCTGCCGTCGACGTACAGCACGACCCGCGCGTCCGTCGCGGCCGGCAGCGGGTCGGGCGACCCGGGAGCGGCGTCGGCGACGTCGTCGAGCGCCGTCCGGAGCGCCGCCGCCGAGGTGTCGGGGCCGAAGGCGCCGCCGATACCGGAAACGGCGTCGTCGATGGCCTCGATGGCCGCCGCGAGTTCGTAGCCGTACAGCGCCAGCACCTCGTCGACGCGGGCCGCCAGCGGCGACAGCGGCTCCGCCGGCAGCCGCCGGTCGTCGGTCGCCGTCACGGTCGGCCTCGCCGGGACCGCGGGCGGCTACAGCTCACCGTGGCTCTGCGTGCGCCGGAGGTCCTCGACGCGCTCCGTTATGTCGTCCATCTCGCCGCTTTCCTGCTTGGAGTCGACGTGGCTGTACATCAGCCCCATCCGGTGGTTCGATCGGAGCCGCTCTTCGTTTCTGTCGAGGAAGTCCCAGTACAGCGCGTTGAACGGACAGGCCCGGTCGCCGGTGTCCTTCGTCTTGTAGTAGCGGCAGTCCCCGCAGTAGTCGCTCATCTCGTCGATGTAGTTCGCCGAGGAGACGTACGGCTTCGAGGCGAAGACGCCGTCGCCGTACTGGCCCATCTCGACGACGTTCGGCGTCGTCACCCAGTGGTAGGCGTCGATGTAGGTGGCGTGGAACCACTCGTTGAGCTGCGACGGCTCAACGCCCCACAGCGTCGCGAAGTTCGCCAGCACCATCAGCCGCTGGATGTGGTGGGAGTAGCCCCGCTCGCGGACGTCCTCGACGGTCCGGCGGAGACACTCCATGTTCGTCTCGCCGGTCCAGTAGAACTCCGGGAGGTCGTGCGGTGCCGACAGCTGGTTGGCCTCGGCCAGCCCCGGCATCGCATGCCGGTAGACGTGTCGCATGAACTCCCGCCAGCCGATGAACTGCCGGATGACGCCCTCGACGGAGTTCAGCGGAACGTCGTCCCGCTCGTGGTAGGCCGCTTCGATCGCCTCGACGGCCTCCATCGGGTGTAGCAGCCCGAGGTTGATCGACGACCCGAGCAGCGCGTGGGACATCGCCCAGTCGTCGCTCCGCATCGCGTCCTGGTAGGGGCCGAACCCCGGCAGCCGGACGTCGACGAAGTGTTCGAGCTTCCGCTCGGCCTGCCGGCGGGTGACCGGCCAGACGAGGTCGTCGTCGGCGCCCCAGGTGTCGAACTCCTCGGCGACCCACGCGCTCGTCTCGGCGGTCAGTTCGTCGTGGTCCGGCTCGTACACCGGCGGCGACTCCCAGTCGTTCGGCGGGAACTCCTGGTTCTCGTCGTCGTAGTTCCACTCCCCGCCGACGGGGTCGCCGTCGTCGGTCATCAGCACGCCCGTCCGCCGGCGCATCCACCGGTAGAACGTCTCGTGTTTGAACGGCTCCCGGTCGGTCTCGTTGGCCCAGCGGTCGAACGCCTCGCGGGTGCCGACGAACAGCTCGTTCGGCACCACCTCCAGGCTCCCGCCGGCGTCGTCGACCAGCGTCTCGAACGTCTCGGCGCTGCGGTGGCTCGGCGAGCGCATCTGCACCAGTTCGTCGTCGGGGTGCCGCTCGAAGTACGTCTCCAGGCCGTCGCCGAACGTGTCGGCCTGGACGTACTCGACGTCGTAGCCCCGTTCGCGGAGCTCGTCTCGGAACTGTCGCATCCCGGCGAAGACGATCGTCAGCTTCTGGTGGTGGTACCGCATCCGTCTGGCGAAGTCGTGGGCCTCGATCAGCAGCACGCGCGAGCCCTCGGGCGCCCGGCCGAGCGGCCCGGCCTCCGGGTGGAGCTGCGTCCCCAGCACCCACGGCACCCTGTGTTCGTCAGCCATACCGTACTGCGGGGTCTCACCGACGATCGGCGCGGTCACTACCGTAGCCTGGGGCGTGATCCACTTAGCAGGTGCGGTCGGTCCGACGCCGACCGGGGCCCGTCGCCGGAACCGAAGCCGGTCAGCGCATCGTAACCGTCGCCCGGACGCGACCGGGGCCGGACGACCGGACGTCGCGGGGGCGGGCCCGACGGCTCCCGGCCGAGGAAACACCCGCACCCTCGCGACCGCCGCGCCGGACGTGACGCCGTCGTCGACGGCGACCGCGACCACGACGACCTGCAATCGGAGGGAGACGGCGACGGAGGTCGGCGGCGAGACGGCGCCGCACGGCGACCGACGGCGCCGACCTACTCGACGGCGGCCAGCTCCGACAGCGCCGCGCGGGCGTCGTCGGACCACGTCGGGCAGTCCGTCGTCGCGACGTGGAGCCGCCGGCAGGCCGCCGCCGGGGGCGTCCCGCTCAGCGAGACGACCGGCCGGCTCCGGCGCTCCCAGGACAGCGTCCAATCGGTCGGCGGCTCCACCCGAACGTACCGCGTCGCCTCCTCGGCCGCGAGCGCTGACAGCGGACGCCGCTCGCGACCGGCCGTCGTCGTCCGGTCGACGACCGCCAGGGCCGTCTCCGGCACCCCCTCCAGGTCGCCGGCGGCCGCGAGGAACCGGCCGAGCCCGTCGGCCGTCCACGTCAGCGAGCAGTGCGTCGCGAACGTCTCCACGTGGACCGGCGGGTCGACGGGAAGTCGCCGTGGAGCGTCGGTCACGCGTCGCTCGGGCGGCGGCCCGCCGGCCCCGTCACTCCAGCTTACCCCGCCAGCGCAGGGAGTTGCGGTTCAGCGCCTCGACGGCCGGCCGTCCCGCCTCGAGCAGCCGGTCGGCGAGGGCGACGGCCTCCTCCAGCTCCGCCGCTGAGAGGTGTTCGTAGGCCGGTCGACCGTCGACGTGGTCGTACCACACGTCGCCGAAGACGTCGTCGAGGACGACGCGGCCGAAGCAGTGGTCCTCGGAAATCGGCCAGTCCTCGTTGCGGGCCGCCCGCGGGAGCTCCTCGGTGACCCGCCGGACGTACGCCGCCCGGAGCTCGGAGATGTCGTCGCCGTCGAGGGTCCGCTGTCCCATACGCGCCGTCGGGCCCGCAGGCGGTTCAGTTCTTCGCGGCGGGACGTCACCCTCCCGGCCCGGCGGGACCGGAGCGTCGAATTAATCCGGGCGGGCGTCGTGGGTGACGGTATGATTCGGATTCGCGACCCGAGCCGGGAGACCGTCATCCAGTACGGACTGATGGTGCTGTCGGGACTCGGCTGCGTAACCGCGGCCGTCGCGCCGATCGAGCCGACGCAGCAGGTCGCGCTAGTGTCGGTGATGCTGGGCGTGACCGTCGGCCTGTGGGTCGGCCACCTCGTGCAGACGCTCCAGGGCGCCGTCGACGACGTCACGCAGATCAATGGCTGAGACGGAGCGGACGCCCGGTCTCGGCGCGTTCCTGGTCCTCGTCCTGGTCGTGACGTCGTCGTTCGTCATCGTCTTCCAGCAGACGCTTCCGGAGGGCGTCGCCACGACCCTCAGCTGGGTCGTCATCGGCGTCAGCGCCGTCAGCGCCATGATGGGGTTCGTGCTCGAGGCGCTGAGTTACTTCGACCGCGACGGCGAGGCCGAACGGACGGAGCCGGCCGACCCGACGCCGACGACCAGCAGCCGTCCGTGGGTGCCGGACGGCGACGTGAAGCCGCTGCCGCCGCTGATCAACTTCGACGACGAACTCGAGCAGCTGTACGACTACTTCGACGGGGAGTTCCCGAGCCAGGCGGAGACGTTCCTCGAGGGGTACAAGCGGATGAAGACCGCCGACCGGGGCCAGCGCGGCACCATCGCCAGCGACGTCCGGGCGGGGCTGAACCCCATCATCGTCCTCGTCGACGACCCGGAGGTCGAGTCGATGCTCTCTCAGATGGGCGAGGACCTCTTCGCTTACGTCAAGACCGACGGCGCGGAGCTGGTCAGCGTCGACCGCTATGCCCTGTACGACGACGGCAGGAAGACGCCGGTCGACGAGCTCCAGGGCCGGCAGGCACGTATCAGGGCGAGCGTGAGCAACGACGGCGAGTCGATGAAGACCGACGTGCTGTTGCGGTTCACCGACGGCGACGGAATCGAGATCAAGCGGACGAAGCTCCCCGTCGGCGAGGTACCGACGGCGGCGACGAAGGAGCTGAACACGCAGGTGTACGTCCCGTCGGTGGCGTCGTCCGTGTCGGTGTCGCCCGTTCCCGCGGCCGCCTCGCGGGAAGTACTCGATATGTGAGCCGCCGGGGTAGCGACCGGCCGTCGGCCCGCGCGCGTCGCGCCGCGACCATATCGCGACCTCGCAGTTAGTCGTTGGACTTCCGCCGCTGGTCGGGATGGTCGGCGACGAAGACGCTCGTGTCGTCGGGGACGTCGTCGGTCACCCAGGAGTTGGCGCCGATGCTCACGTCGTCGCCGATCTCGATCGCGCCGAGGACGTTACTTCCGGCGCCGATGACGACGTGGTCGCCGATGTCGGGGTGGCGCTTGTAGTCTTTCGCCAGCAGGTTGTCGGCGTCTTCGGCCTCCTCGAAGTGGAGCGCCCCCAGGGTGACGTTCTGGTAGATCCGGACCCAGTCGCCGACGGTCGTCGTCTCGCCGACCACCACGCCCGTCCCGTGGTCGACGAAGAAGTACTCGCCGATCTCCGCTCCGGGGTGGACGTCGATGCCGGTCTCGGTTTTGGCGTACTCGGCGAGCTCGCGGGCGTAGGCGAACCGCTCCCGCTCGTAGAGGACGTGGGCCACGCGGTGGATCAGGACGGCCTGAAAGCCCGGATACGACCGGATGATCTCGCAGTAGCTCTTCGCGGCGGGGTCGCCCTTGTAGGCGGCCTCGACGTCC
>PXSC01000049.1:10610-11645 GCA_003023535.1 Halobacteriales archaeon QS_9_70_65
CCGATGAAGTACGTTACTGACCGGTCCGTTCGTCGTGCCGGGCGAGGGCGGCGAGTCCGTCAGCCGTCGACCGACCAGCCGACGAACGCCTCGTCGGCCTCGATGGAAATCGACAGCGCCTCGAGGAACCGCTGTGTGGCGAGGTAGTGCGTCGCCAACAGCGTCACGCCGACGAGCGTCGAGTCGTCGAGGACGTCGGCGGCCGCCGCGAAGACGGCGTCGTCGACCTCGTCGGTTGCGACGGCCCGCGCGTACTTGAGGATCGCCGCCCGCCGGTCGTCGAGGTCGTCGAGGCGGTCCTCGGCGATGGCGGCCAGTTCCGTCTCGGCGACGCCGCGCTCGCGGGCGACGGGGAGGTGCTGGTGCCACTCGTAGGCCGAATCGAGCTCCCGGGCGACCGCCAGGATGACGCGCTCGACGTCGGCCGCCCCGAGGCCGCAGTCCTCCCACAGGGCGGAGCCGTAGCGCATGTACGCCTGGAGGGCGTCGGGGTTGTTCGCCATGACCATCAGGAGGTTGATCTCGCCCATCGCGTCCTCCGACAGCAGATACCGGTAGTCGTCCGGGAGCTCCGACTGCGTCCGGCCGTCGAGTCGTGGCATGGGGGACACAGGGGAGAGGCCGCAAACAATCTCCCGGTCGGGGCGGCTCGCGAGATCGGCGCGGGCGACACGGCGAAGCTGAACGGGGCAGACGTTCCGGACTCCCGCGTCCCACCGGAGGGCGGGAACGTGATACTCCGGGCCGAGTAGTTCGTCTTCCGCTGGGTATTAGCGGCTTCCCGCTCTTGATACGGTAATGAAGACGGTCAAGATCGGCGACCTCTCGATCGGGGACGGACACGAGCCGAAGGTGATGAGTGTTCTGAACATGAGCGAGAACTCCGAATACGAATCGAGTGTCCACATCGACGCCGAGAAAGCGGCGGCAGTGGTGGACGAAGAGTTGGTCCCTGCCGGCGCCGATATCATCGATATCGGGCTACAGTCCGCCAACCCGAAGTACGAGACGAAGTCGCCGGAGTACGAACTCGAG